>NZ_JAGXTP010000003.1:300000-453926 GCF_018334155.1 Devosia litorisediminis
CAACCCGGCCATGGCCAGCAACGTCGCGTCGGCCACGCCATCGATCAGTTTTTGCAGCCGGGTACCGACATTGCCGCGGAACGGCACGATCTCGAGATCGGGGCGCTGCCGCAGGACCTGCGCTGCCCGCCGAATCGAGGAGGTGCCGAATTTGGCGCGCTCGGCCAGATGATCAATGCTCTGCACTTTGACCGACAAAAAGGCATCGCGGACATCTTCGCGCTCAAGAAACGCCACCAGCGCCAACCCATCGGGCAGGCGCGTCGCCACATCCTTGCTTGAATGCACGCCGATATCGACCCGGCCACTGAGCATGGCGTCGTCGATTTCCTTGGTGAACAGCCCTTTGCCACCAATGTCACTCAGGCTGGCATTGCTGGCCTGACTGCGATCACCGCCCGTCGAGAGGACCTCAATGGCGATGTCGTCCTCGCTCACCCCATGGGTTGAAGCGAGCAGGCTGCGCACCAGACGCGCCTGCATCAGCGCCAGCGGGCTGCCGCGTGTTCCGATCCGGGCGAAAGCTTGGGGCGATTGCAATGTGATTTGGTCCTATAGTAGGCAGAGACACCCATCAGGGAGTAACCAGTTCATCGTGACCGGGCAAGCGCCAGCCATAATCCTTGGCATCGAGACCAGCTGCGATGAAACCGCAGCCGCAATTGTTGTACGAGACCAATTCGGCCACTCAACGATTCGTTCCAATGTGGTCCGAAGTCAGCTCGATGAACATGCGGCATTCGGCGGCGTGGTACCAGAGCTGGCCGCGCGTGCCCATGTCACCTATCTCGACCATATCATCGCCCAGGCCTGTCGCGAGGCCGATATCGCGCTGGCCGATATTGATGCGATCGCGGCCACGGCTGGCCCCGGCCTGGTCGGGGGCGTGCTGGTGGGCCTGACCACCGCCAAGGCCCTCGCTGCCGCGCTCGACAAGCCGTTGCTGGCCATCAATCATCTTGAAGCCCATGCGCTGACTGCCCGCATGACCGATGGCGTGGCATTTCCCTATCTGATGCTGCTGGTATCGGGCGGGCATAGCCAGTTCGTGCTGGTGCGCGGCGTCGGCGATTACGAACGCTGGGGCACCACGATAGATGATGCGCTGGGCGAAGCCTTCGACAAGGTCGCCAAGCTGCTGACTTTGGGCCATCCCGGCGGCCCGGCGGTTGAAGCGGTCGCCAGGCAGGGCGATCCCAGACGGTTCAAGTTTCCCCGCCCCCTGCTACGCGAGGCACGGCTGGATTTTTCATTCTCCGGTCTCAAGACCGCTGTGCGCCTGCAGGCGGAGGCGCTGGCCCCGCTCAGCGATCAGGACGTCGCCGATATTGCAGCCAGCTTTCAGGCCACGGTTGCCGAAATCATCGCATTCCGGTCCACACAGGCGCTGCAGCGTTTCAAGGCCGAACTGCCCGATGCCAAGCCGCAACTAGTGGTTGCCGGCGGTGTCGCTGCCAATCGCACCATTGCCAGCGCACTGAGCACAGCTTGCCAGGCAGAAGGTGCGGCGCTGATCGTACCGCCCATTGCGCTGTGTACCGATAATGGCGCCATGGTTGCCTGGGCGGGCGCTGAACGCTTTGCCCTGGGGGTCAGGGATCCGCTCGACGTCACCGCACGCCCGCGCTGGCCGCTCGACCTGCCCGACATGAAGGTGGCCACCAATGTCACTTGATAGCGTACTGGTAATCGGGGGCGGTGCCTGGGGGACCGCACTGGCGCAGGCGGCCGCCATGGCAGGCCGCACGGTACGCCTCGTCGTGCGCGACGCCAGCCAAGTCGACGAGATCAATACCAGCCACACCAATCAGCGCTATCTCGGCGAGCAGATCCTGCACCAGGCCGTCAGCGCCAGCATGCAGGCCACACCCGCCGATATCATTATTCTGGCCGTGCCGGCCCAATCGAGCCGCGCCGCATTGGGCGCACTTAATCCCGCCTTGCTGGCGCACCGACCCGTCGTGCTCTCGGCCAAGGGGCTCGAAACCGGCACACTGGATCGCCAGAGCGAAATCCTGCTCGATATGGCGCCCGACGCCATCCCCTACGTGCTGTCTGGCCCCAGCTTCGCCGCCGACGTTGCTGCGGGTCGGCCCACTGCCGTTACCCTGGCCGGTGACGACGCCGATCAGACCTCCGCCTTGGCCGCCGCGCTCGCCGGACCCAGTTTCCGCCCCTATGCCAGCGATGATCGCATCGGTGTTGAAATCGCCGGCGCGCTGAAAAACGTCTATGCCCTTGCCTGTGGTGCCGTTGATGGCGCCGGTCTGGGCGCCTCGGCCCGCTCGGCCCTGATTGCCCGCGCCTATGCCGAGATGGCCCGCATGGTCAAAGCCATGGGCGGCTCGGCGACCACGCTGACCGGCTTGGCCGGTCTGGGCGATCTGACGCTGACCTGCACCTCGGTACAGTCGCGCAATTACCAGTTCGGCATGGCGCTGGGCCGCGGCCAGACTGTTGCGCAGATTATCGCCTCGGGCGCCAAGCTGGCCGAAGGCGTTGCCACCACACCGGTTGCCGACGCCCTGGCCAAGAGCCTGGATGTCGACGCCCCCCTGATTGCCGCCATGCACGCCGTGCTCAGCGGCGACGCCAATATTGCTACCGTGGTAGCCGGGCTGATGGCCCGCCCACTCAAACGCGAGGATTAGACCCAACATGCTGTTTGTATTCATCGGCAAGGACAAGCCAGACAATCTTGAGCAACGCCTGGCCGTGCGTCCCGTGCATCTGGAACACCTCAACAGTCTGGGCGACAAGCTCGTCGCCGCTGGTGCGCTGTGGGACGACAATGAAAAGCCCGAAGGCTCGGTCATGGTGCTCGAAGCCGACAGCCTTGAGGCGGCCAAAACCGCCTTTGCCGCTGATCCCTTCGTGCAGCAGGGCGTGTTTGCCTCCTGGGAGGTCAAGCGCTGGAACCTGGCGATCGATCACATGGCCAAGCGGGGCTGATATCGATGGCCTACTGGCTGATGAAGTCCGAGCCGGACGTGTTTTCGTTTGACGATCTGCAGGCCAAGACAACCCGCAATGAACCCGAAGAATGGGGCGGCGTGCGCAATTATGCGGCCCGCAACAACATGCGGGCCATGGCGCTGGGCGACGAGGCGTTCTTCTACCACTCCAATATCGGCAAGGAGATTGTCGGCATCATGAAAGTGGTGGCTACCGCGCACCCCGACAGCACGGCCGATCTCAATGCCAAGGGCAAAGTGGTCTGGGAATGCGTCGATGTGGCCGCTGTCAAACCCATGCCCAAGCCGGTCACTCTGGCCACGGTCAAGGCGACCCCGGAATTGAGCGAGCTTGAACTGGTCAAGCTCTCGCGCCTCTCCGTTTCCAAGGTCAGCGATGCAGAATGGGCCCTGCTGTGCAAGATGGGCGGGCTCTGAGCGCCTCTACCCAAGCGCCACAGGCAAGGCTAGGCTGTCCCCGCTAATCCAATTTGGGGGGAGAACAGCATGTCGCATTTTGACGTTAACTGGCTGGCCGTGATTTTGGCCACAGTGGCCGCCTGGGCCTTCGGTGCTGCCTGGTATATGGTGCTGGGCAAGCAATGGGTTGCATCCATCGGCAAGACAATGGACGAGATCGACCGCGCCGATTACACGCCCTATCTGTGGTCGGTCCTGTGCATCTTCGTGATGGCCTATTTCATCGCCCTGCTCACCCCGATGCTGACCGAGGCGACCAACGTCACCAATGGGCTGATCGTGGGCGCCCATATGTGGCTGGGCTTTGTCATCACCTCAATGGTGCTCAACCACCGCTACCAGGGCGCGCCCTGGGCGCGCACCATGATCGATGGCGGCTATCTGCTCGGTGTCTTGCTGATCGAAGGCGTGGTCATCGGCCTGTTCGGCTGACCAACGACCACTAGCTGGGGCGCTCTGGGCGCCTCAGCTATCCACCACGATGGGCGGCACATGCTGGGGTTCGGCCGGTGGCGCATATTTGTTGAGCAGCGAAAGCTGACTGATCGAGAACGCAATGGTCAGCGGCATCACGCCCCAGACCTTGAACGCCACCCAGAAATCGGTGGAGAAATTGCGCCACAGCACTTCATTGATGATGGCAAGCACCACAAAGAACAGACCCCAGTTCATCGTCAGCTTGCTCCAACCCTCGGGCTGAAGCTTGTAGACATCACCAAACACGTATTTCAGCAGCGACTGCTTGAACAGCAGGCCACCCAGCAACACCGCGGCAAACAGCCCATTGGTGATGGTCGGCTTGATCTTGATGAAGGTGTCATCCTGCAGCCACAGCGTCAGCCCGCCAAACACCAGCACCACGGCGCCGGTCACCAGTGGCATCACCGCGATTTTTTTCAGGATCAGCTTGCTGAGCACCAGCGAAATGACCATCGCGCCCATGAACCAGGCCGTTGCCGCGAAGATGTCGACCCGCGCATTGACCACAAAGAAGATCACCAGAGGGCCCAGCTCCAGCGCCATCTTGATCAACTGCGGACGCAGTTCGTCCCAGTTGACCTCGGGTTCGGCGGGTTCGGGCTTGGCATTTTCAGACATTGAGCATTTCTCTGTTCGGCATCGGGGCAATGTGAGCGCCAGCGCCCCACCATGCAAGGGCTGGTAGGCACCAAGCATGGTAACAATAGGGCTAGTCGCGCCCGGCAATCGCCTGAGCAAAGTCCGCAGCGGTAAAAGCTTCGAGATCGCCGACGCTCTCACCCACGCCGATGAAATGCACGGGCAGGCCAAACTTCTTGGCGATCGCCACCAGAATGCCGCCGCGCGCCGTGCCATCGAGCTTGGTCATCACCAGTCCGGTCACCCCGGCACGCTGGCCAAAAATCTCGACCTGCTTGAGCGCATTCTGCCCGGTGGTCGCGTCCAGCGTCAAAAGCGTGGCATGCGGCGCACTGGGGTCGACCTTCTTGATGACGCGGATGACCTTTTCGAGCTCATTCATCAGCTCGTCGCGGTTCTGCAGCCGGCCCGCCGTATCGATGATCAGCACATCGCGCCCTTCGGCCCGCGCCTGCGTCACCGCATCAAAGGCCAGCCCGGAGGCGTCAGACCCCGCCGGCCGGGACACCACACTGGCCCCTGTCCGATCACCCCAGATCTGCAATTGCTCGATGGCCGCGGCGCGGAAGGTGTCGCCGGCGGCCAGCATCACCGATTTGCCCTCGTCGGCCAGTTTCTGCGCCAACTTGCCGATGGTCGTGGTTTTGCCCGACCCGTTCACCCCGATCATCAGGATGACGAACGGCTTCTGGCTGGCGTCAATCTCGAGCGGCAATGCTACCGGACCGAGCACTTTTTCAACTTCGGCCGCCAGCACCGCGCGCACATCTTCACCCGATACATCGCGGTCAAACCGGTCGCGACGCAGCGTCTCGGTGATGGTGGTGGCCGTATCGATACCCAGATCGGCCTGGATCAGTATGTCTTCGAGCTCTTCAAGCGTCGCATTGTCGAGCTTGCGCTTGGTGAACACCGAGGTGATCGACCCCGTGAGCTGATCTGAAGAGCGTTTCAGACCTGACGCCAGGCGCGCAAACCAGCCCCTGGGTTCAGCCTCGACGGGCGCAGCCGGCGGTTCAATCACTGCACGTTGCGCCGCAAGAGCTGCCTTTTCCTCGACCTCTTCGACATAGTCCGGCGTGGTCTCGGGCGGGCCTGGAACAGGAACATGTTCTGGTGCCTCAACTGGCGTGGGCTCCGACGCTGGCGTCACTTCGGGCGCGGGTTCGGGCACCACAGCATCGGGTGTCACCGCCGCAATGTCGGGCACAGCCGTCTCTTCGACGGGTGGCACAGTTGTTTCAGCTGGCGTTGGCGTTGGCGCATCGCCACCAAACAGGCGCTTGAAAAATCCCGGTTTCTTGTCGGTCATTGGTGGACTTTCTTGTTTTTAGGCAGCTTTGCGCACCGCTTCGCCAACCAGACCATTCTTGGTCACACCACTGATCCGAACGGTCAGCAGCGCTCCCGGTTGCGTACCGGCCACCCGAACCGGGATATATTGTTCGCTCCGGCCCTGCCCGCCGCGCTCCATCAGCACCTGCTCGGTCTGACCCACGCGACTGGCGCACAACGCCTGAAACTGCGCTTGGGCCGCGGCGCGCAACAGGCCCGCCCGATCCCGGACCAGCTTCTTGCTGACCTGGGGCATGCGCGCGGCAGGCGTCCCCTCGCGCGGCGAATAGGGAAACACGTGCAGATGCGTCAGATCGGCCTCTTTCACAATGGCCAGCGTATTTGCAAACATGGCCTCATCCTCGGTCGGGAAGCCGGCAATGATGTCGGCGCCAAACACCATTTCGGGCCGCAGCGCTCGCAACTTGGCCATGATCGCCAGCGCGCCATCGCGGCTGTGCCGGCGCTTCATGCGTTTAAGGATCATGTCATCGCCGGACTGCAGCGACAAATGCATATGTGGCATCAACCGCTTCTCGCTGGCGACAGCGTCATAAAGCGCCTCATCGGCCTCGATGCTGTCGATCGACGAAATCCGCAGACGCGGCAGGTCCGGCACATGGCGCAGGATGGACTGGGTCAGCTTGCCCAAGGTGGGCGCGCCCGGCAGGTCCGGTCCATAGGAGGTGATATCCACCCCGGTCAGCACCACTTCGCCACAGCCATTGTCGACCAGTTTTTTGACCTGATCGACCACCAGCCCCATCGGCACCGACCGTGACGGTCCCCGGCCAAATGGAATGATGCAGAAGGTGCAGCGATGATCGCAGCCGTTCTGCACCTGCACAAAGGCGCGCGCCCGACCATCCATGCCCTCGATCAGATGGCCGGCGGTCTCCCGCACGCTCATGATGTCGTTAACCTGGACCTTGTCATTGAGCGGGGTGCCGAACGCCATCGGAGCGTAGCTTGCCGCCTGCATCTTGTCGTGATTGCCGATCACCAGGTCGACCTCGGCCATGTCGCCGAAACTGCGCGCCTCGGTCTGCGCGGCACAGCCGGTGACGATGATGCGTGCCTGCGGGTTGTCGCGGCGTGCCTTGCGCACCGTCTGCCTGGCCTGCCGCACGGCCTCGGCAGTCACCGCACAGGTATTGACGATGATCGCATTATCGAGCCCGGCCTTTTGCGCTTCGGACTTCATCACCTCGGCTTCATAGGCATTCAGGCGACAACCAAATGTCAGCGTCTCAACCGCCATCAGGCCGCGACCTCGTCGCGCACCCAGACCCCGGTGGCCGGGTCCACAATACCGGTCCATTCGCGTTCGGCAGGCCCGGTCAGCACCACGTGATCATCAGCACGCCATTCAACATGCAGGTCGCCGCCTGGCAGCGTCACGGTAACTGCCCGCGCCGTCCGGCGGGTGCGAGCGCCGTTGACCACCGCTGCACAGGCCGCCGTGCCACAGGCTTCGGTCAACCCGGCGCCGC
Source organism: Devosia litorisediminis (assembly GCF_018334155.1). Lineage (NCBI taxonomy): Bacteria > Pseudomonadati > Pseudomonadota > Alphaproteobacteria > Hyphomicrobiales > Devosiaceae > Devosia > Devosia litorisediminis. The sequence goes on from NZ_JAGXTP010000003.1 coordinate 307,382, forward strand.
GCTCCCAGGTGCGCAGGATCATCTTGTCGGGGGCAGTCACCTGCGCCAGCGAGATATTGGCCCGCTCGGGAAAGATCGGATGGTTTTCCAGCATGGGACCGAACCGGTCCAGCGCAAAGCTCCACACATCATCGCCCACCCAGAAGGTGGCGTGCGGATTGCCCATCGAGGCTACCGACGGCGAATGCAGCACCGGTGCATCGATCGGCCCGATCTGCAGCTCAATCTTGCGGGTATCAGCAAATTCTTCGGCCAGCGGAATGTCGTACCAGGCCAGCTTGGGCGTGCCCATATCGACGGTGATCATGCCATCGGCCTGCTCTTCGCCGAACAGCAGACCGGCCACGGTCTCGAAGGTTAAGCGCTGCACGCCCAATTCGGCCGTCAGCGCCTGCACCACACAGCGCATGCCATTGCCGCAGGCCTGCGCCCGGCTGCCATCGGAATTGATGATCTCGATATAGTTCGCGGTACCCGGCGTGCGGGCGTCATGGATGGCCATGATCTGATCGAACTTGGTGCCCGCCATGGCATTGATGGCGATGGCAGCAGCAGGCGTGACCCGATCGGCGCGGCCGCGCATATCGACCACGATAATCTGGTTGCCCAGCCCGTTCATCTTGAGAAACGGCGCGCCGTCCACAGTCTGCCTCGCCCAGTATCGGAAGGAATGACCCTATATGGCTGATGCCGCCAAAAAATGCCAGTGGTCGCCCTGATCAGCGGCCACCACCCCCCGTGTACGGAGTGCCTTCGGGCACCCCTAAACAGCGAATTATTCATATTTTGTAAGGGTTTCACTCTTCATGGCCGCTTAACCAGCCGACCAGCAAGTGCGGGCCAGTACCCCGGTTTTGAGCTAACTTTGTTCCAGATCGTGAAAATTGCACGCAATTGCAGATTTTTTGGAGCCCGGCCCCATGAACATGCCCATGCGCACAGACCAGATCATTACCGACTGGCAGCCGCATTTCCCATCGCTGTTTGGCAAGCACACCCTGGCGCTCAGCCACAGCCTGGCGGCCTCTCCCCTGTTCACCGACGATGCGCTGGCGCGCCTGATCGATGCCGCGCCGCGCGATGGCTATCACGTCAATTACTCGCAGAAGACCCCGGGCAATCCCCCCAAGCGTCGCGAAGGCGAGATCAAGGATCTGTCTGGCGCCGAGGTGCTTGAGATCGTGCGCACCGGCAATATCTGGATCAATCTGACCCAACCCGCCAAGATTGATGCTGGCTATGGCGATATGCTCAACGCGCTCTATGACGAGTTTGAGGAGCGCGTACCGGGCTTCAAGTCCTACAAGCGCAACATGACCCTGCTGATCTCTTCGCCCAACGTCTCGGTAAAGTATCATGCCGACGTGCCCGGCCAATGCCTGTGGCAGGTCCGTGGCACCAAAAAGGTCTATATCTATCCCAACACGCCGCCCTTCCTCTCCCAGCCCGCACTGGAAAACCTGATTCTGGGTCAGGCGCGTGAAACCGACATGCCGTTTGAACCATGGTTCGACGACTATGCTGAAGTGCACATGCTCGAAGCAGGCAAGATGGCGCATTGGCCCCTCAACGGGCCGCACCGCGTAGTCAATGAGAACATGCTCAATGTCAGCTTCACCACCGAGCACTGGAGCGATGAGTTGCGCCGCCATTATGCAGTCAATTACGCCAATGGGATTCTGCGCTCCAAGGCGGGCTTCAAGAAGCTCAACCAGAACGTGTCCGGCCTGTCCTATTACGCCAAGCTTGCCTTGGCCGGAGCGGTCAAGTTCAGCCCGCTCAACCCACACAAGAAGAAGGTCTACACGGTCGACTTCCAGGTTGATCCCAATGCGCCCGAAGGCATTCGGGACATCCAAGGTCATACCTACAGCAAATGACCTCCCTTTCAGCCCTGCCCAGAACCAATGAACGCCGCAGCGGCCGCCCCACGCTGGTACTCGACACCCAGGCCGTGCATCACGATCTGCGCACCGAGATCATCAACACGCGCGCTGGGCTCGAGCTGATTGCTGCGCAATGGGAAGGTCTGGAGACTCAGGCCGACGGGGCCGTGCTGTTTCAAAGCTGCGGCTGGGCCCGCGCCGTCTTCGATTTCGAAACCGCGCGCGGCAATGACGAATTCGACCCTATCATTGTGACCATTTTTGACGGCAAGCGCCTGCTGGCCGTATTGCCGCTGGAGCGGATTCGTACCCGCGTGCGCACCGTGCTGGCCCCGATCGGGCACGCCTTCAGCCAGTATTCCGATGTCATGGTGGCCTCCGGTATTGAACCCGCTGGCGCAGTGGCCCGGCTGTTGCGCGCCGCCATTCAGGCCGCGCCCTGCGATGCCGTCAGCTTTCTCAAGGTGCGCAGCGACAGTGTTCTGGCGCGGGGCATGCCCGCCGACCACATCGTCACCGGCACGGTTCAGGGCGCCCCCTATGTGGCGCTTGATGCCTTTAGCGATTTCAATCGCTACTTTGCCACCATCAAGCCCAAGACCCGCAAGAACATGCGCAATGCCCGCAACCGGCTTGAGCGCGATGGTGCGGTCTGCCACCAGATCGCCGAGACCACCCAGGACCGGTTGGGCGTAATCAATCGCACGCTGAGCGGCCGGGCCGAACGGCTCAGGGATCAGGGGCTGACGTCCCGCGCCTTCAGCGACAGCGCCTTCACCGATTTCTGCCAGTCACTGGCGGGCCGCCAGGATATTCCGGTGCTGGCCATGTCGCTGCACCACAAGGGCGAAGCCATTGCCGAGCAATGGGGCTTCATCCACAATCAGCGTTACTACGCCTTTGTCGCCAGCCGCGACTTTTCAAATTCCGATGAGAGCCCGGGCAAGCTGCATCTTGGCGAGGTCATCCGGGCCTGCGCTGATCGGGGCCTGCGCGGCGCCGATCTGATGGTACCGGTCATGCCCTATAAGCGCACCTGGGCCACCGAAACGGTGACGGTCAAGGATTACGCCCTGCCCGTGACCCCGCGCGGTCTGCTGGTGCTCAATTTGTGGGACCGCCTGTTGCGCCCCGCCGTCAAGCACCTGGTGCTCAACATGCCCGCCGGTCTGCGGGGCCTGCTGATGAAGCTCACCGGCCGCGGCCTCTAGATTACGGGCGCGGTGCCGGGCCCCGGTATTTATCCATCACCCCGTCAAGCCGGGCATTGTCGATTTCAGGATTGGCAGCTTGCAGGCAGGGCAGCAACACAGCCTTGTTGTCCAGTTCACGCGCACCAATGAGTTCAGCGGCGGTGCGGGCCGGCGTCACCCCGGCAAAGCAAGTCGCAAACTGCATCGGGGTAACGTCCAGCGCAGCAGCAATGGCGGCCACGGGACGGTTTGGATCCCCCAACACCTGTTCGGGCGTCGATACGGCATAGGCCGAGCCGGACACCAGCAGGAGTGGCAGGACGATGGCGACGTTGATTAGCGGTTTCATGGTGATCCTCCTCGGTTCCACTGCAGGCTGGCAGCGCCGGCCACGGCGAACAAGTTAGGCTTTGCTCATCATTTTGCTCGCCAATTCATCTGCCGGACAGCTTGCGGCAAGGTGACAGCGCGACAGCGCGACACCGCTCAGCAGCGCGCCTGCGCAAGAACATGGTTAATCATTCCTTACCGATTGCCCGCTAGGCTTGTGATGTTGCGCGCCTGGGGGGGACCAATGTCAGCTATTGCCGCCGAAGCCACCGTGTCGGTTCAACACGCCGACTCTCAGTCAGATATCGGTGACCGCGCCGGACGGCTGGGCGTCGAGATAGCCGACGTCGCCGGATTGATCGCCGACCTCTCCAAACTCAGCGGGCAGCAGCAGAGCCAGGCGCAGGCCACACAGAGCGCGGCCGCCAGCATGAACGCCGCTGCCGCCCAACTGAGCCGCACCATGGGCACCAGCCGGCAGGCCGCCGCCGAAGTACGCGCCGTGCTCGACAAGAGCGCTTCGGCCATCTCGGGCACCGTGCAGCGCACCACAATCACGCTGTCCGCCATGGCCGATGGCGCACTGCATATTCAGACCACGCTTGATGGCGTCTCAGGTTCGGTCAAGAATGTCGAGACCGCCAGCACGGCCATTGGCCAGATTGCCCGCGAAACCAAATTGCTGGCCCTTAATGCCTCGGTGGAGGCGGCCCGGGCTGGCGATGCCGGGCGGGGCTTTGCCATCATCGCCAATGCGGTCAAGGGCCTGGCCGACCAGATCCATGAATTTTCGACCCAGACCACCGGCAATCTGGGTAATCTGACCGCGGCGCTCGATGCCTTGCGTACCCAGGCCAGGGGCAATTCACAGGCGGCCGAGCAGACCATCGCCGACACCAGCGCCGCTGCCGAAGCGACAGCAACCCTGGAAGCGCTGGTGGGGTCGGTGGACCGTCTGGTCACCGATATCGATGCCATGGCCCAGCCCGTCGAGCAGTCCATTGCCGGCTTCAGCACAATGCAGACTGAACTGTCCGCACTCGCCGATGGTGTAGCCGCCGGCCGCGGCCATCTGGAACTGGCCGAAGCCCGTACCCAGTCGATCCTCTCCATTTCAGAGGACTTCATGCTGTTCCTGGTCGAAAGCGGCTTCCACACCGCCGACGCCCCCTATATCGCTCTGGCCCGCGCCAAGGCGGGGGAGATCGCCGCCGTGTTCACAGACGCCGTCGCCCGCGGCAAGATCGGCATGGCCGATCTGTTTGACGACCACTATCAGCCGATCAAGGGCACCGACCCGCAGCAGGTGACCACCCGGTTTACCGATTTCACCGATCAGGTGCTGCCCGCATTGCAGGAGCCTGTGCTGGACTTCGACAAGCGCATCGCCTTTTGCGCGGCGGTTGATCGCAATGGCTATCTGCCGACCCACAATGCCGTCTATTCCCAGCCGCAGGGGGGCGACCCGGTCTGGAACGCTGCCAATTGTCGTAATCGGCGCATTTTCGACGATCGCACGGGCCTGTCAGCGGGCCGCTCGACCAAGCCCTTCCTGCTCCAGACCTACCGACGGGACATGGGCGGCGGGCAGTTTGCGCTGATGAAGGACTGCTCGGCACCCATCACTATCAATGGCCGACACTGGGGCGGTTTGCGGATTGCCTTCAAGGTCTGAGCCAAGACCAGCTTTTCTTGACTCCGCGGTTGGTTTGACTTACAGCCACCCCATTCATCAGGCTTTGCTCCTGACCAGCCGACCGGGACCCCTTACGGGTATAGACGATCCCGGAGGCCACCACCCACCAGCGCGTTGCGCCCGTGGGTGTGCTTGGCGTTTGGACTGATGGATCCCATATCTCGTCGGATTGCCCGATAGAGAAGAGGACAAAATATGTTCGAGAGCCTTTCAGACCGGCTTGGCAAAATCTTTGACGGACTGCGCGGTCGCGGAGCACTGAGTGCCAGCGACGTAGACGCAGCAATGCGCGAAATTCGCCGCGCCCTGATCGAAGCCGACGTCTCTCTCGAAGTCGTCCGTGCCTTTGTCGACCAGGTCAGGGATCGCGCCGTTGGCGCCGAGGTCACCCGCTCGGTGACCCCCGGCCAGCAGGTCATCAAGATCGTTCATGACGAGCTGGTCGCCGTGCTGGGCGAAAGCACCGTTGCCATCGACCTCAATGCCAAGGCCCCCGTGACCTTGCTCATGGTCGGCTTGCAGGGCTCGGGCAAGACCACCACCACCGCCAAGATTGCCAAGCGCCTCAAGGACAAGCAGAAGAAAAAAGTTCTGCTCGCTTCGCTTGATACCCGCCGCCCCGCTGCCATGGAGCAGCTACGCGTGCTGGGCGAACAGGTTGGCGTCGACACCCTGCCCATCGTCACCAGCGAAACCCCTGTCGAAATCGCCCGCCGCGCCGAGCGCGAAGGCCGTCTGGGTGGCTATGACGTTCTCATTCTCGATACCGCCGGCCGCACCCATGTCGATGAAGAACTGATGGTTGAAACCGTCAGCATCAAGGACATCGCCAACCCGCACGAAATCCTGCTGGTGGTTGATGCGCTGACCGGTCAGGACGCCATCAACGTCGCCCGCTCCTTTGACGGGCGCCTCGATATCACCGGCATCGTGCTCACCCGCGTTGACGGCGATGGCCGTGGCGGCGCGGCACTGTCGATGCGCGCGGCTACCGGCAAGCCGATCAAGCTGATCGGTGTCGGCGAAAAGATGGACGCGCTGGAAGACTTCCATCCATCGCGTATTGCCGACCGTATTCTGGGCATGGGCGACATCGTCTCGCTGGTCGAAAAGGCCGCCGAGCACGTCTCTGCCGAAGACGCGCAGAAGATGGCCAAGAAGCTCAAAAAGGGCTCCTTTGACTTTGAAGATCTGCGCAATCAGCTGCTGCAGATGAAGAAGATGGGTGGCATGGGCGGCCTGATGTCCATGATGCCCGGTATGGGCCAGATGAAAAAAGCCATGGCCGGCGCCAATATCGATGAGAAGGTGTTCGATCGTCAGGTTGCCATCATCAATTCGATGACCAAGAAAGAGCGCGCCGCGCCTGACCTGCTCAATGCCAGCCGCCGCAAGCGCATTGCCGCCGGTGCGGGCGTTGAAGTCAGCGAAATCAACAAGCTGGCCAAGCAGCACCGCCAGATGGCCGACATGATGAAAAAGGTCGGCAAGGGTGGCATGGGCGCGCTCGGCGGCATGATGGGTGGCAAGATGGGCCAGATGATGGGGGGCATGGGCTCCATGCCGGACCTCTCCAAGATGGACCCCGCCCAGATCGAACAGATGGCCCGTCAGGCCGGTATCGACCCCAATCAGCTCAAGGGCCTGCAAGGCGCAGAAGCCCCCGCGCAAAAGGCGCTGCCGAGTGATGTCGGCGCCCTGCTCAAATCCTCCGGCGGACCGGCACTGCCCGGTCTGGGTTCCGGCGCCCCCCGTTTCCCTGGCCTGCCCGGCCTGGGCAAGAAAAAATAATCGTTTCAACCAAACCCTAGGATACCAAAATGTCCCTCAAGATCCGTCTGGCCCGTGGTGGCACCAAGAAGCGCCCTTTCTATCAGATCGTCATTGCTGATGCCCGTTCGCCCCGCGATGGCCGTTTCATCGAAAAGCTCGGCACCTTCAACCCACTGCTCGCCAAGGACAATGAAGGCCGTGTCGTTCTCGACATCGAGCGCGCCAAGCACTGGCTCGCTGTCGGCGCTCAGCCAACCGACCGCGTGCTGCGTTTCCTCGACGCCGCTGGCGTTCTGAACCGCGAAGCCCGCAACAATCCGGACAAGGGCAAGCCCGGCGAAAAGGCCACCCAGCGCGCTGAAGAAAAGGCCGCCAAGGTTGCTGCTGCCGAAGAAGCCAAGAACGCCCCCAAGGTTGAAGAGGCTCCTGTTGAAGAAGCCGCTCCTGCCGCTGAAGAAGCTGCTGCCGAATAAGTCTGGCGCAGACCTGAAATGACAAAGGCCCCGGTGGAAACACCGGGGCCTTTTTAACGTTTCATTGACTCTTTGAGAGACTCGGGCGCATGTTCACTAAATGTTCCATAAACACAGGTCTCAAGATGTCCACCTATTGCGTAACACTCACGATCGCGAAAAAAACTATTGGCGGAAAGACTGACGACGAGCGACGTCAACGTCTGATTGACAATGTTCGTGAGGACGACCTCGGCTATTGGGATCGCACTACATCGTTCTTCTTAGTCGAGTCAGGTCTCGATACCAATTCGTTTGCCAAGCGCGCGTTTACCGGGTTGAGCAGCGAAGACGTCGCAGTGGTCTTCGATCCATCGGACATGTCTGCTGCCAGCTTCGGCGATGTGAAGGACTTCGATGTCCTGAAGTCCTTCTTGTCGCCGCTGACGCGGTATAAAGCCAGCTAAGCCTTGAGCTTGGCCAGGATCGCCGCGCCCATTTCCTCGGTGCCAACCGTCTTGCGATTGTCCTGGGCGATGTCCCCGGTGCGCAGGCCGTCGCTGAGCACGGCCGAAATCGCGTTCTCGATTTTCGTGGCCAGCTCGATCATGCCGAAGCTGTAACGCAGGGCCATGGCGACCGAAGCAATCATGGCGATCGGATTGGCAATGCCCTGACCAGCAATATCAGGTGCCGATCCGTGAACGGGCTCGTAGAACGCCTTGCGCTTGCCGGTGAGCGGATCTGGCGCCCCCAGCGACGCCGAGGGCAGCATGCCCAGCGAGCCGGTCAGCATGGCCGCCACGTCCGAGAGGATGTCGCCGAACAGATTGTCAGTGACCATCACGTCGAACTGCTTGGGATTGCGCACCAGCTGCATGGCCGCGTTATCGGCCAGAATGTGGTGCAGCTCGACATCGGGATAGTCCTTGCCGATGCCCCGCACCACCTCGTCCCACAGCACGCCGGACTTCATCACGTTCTTCTTGTCGGCCGAGTGCACCTTGTTGTTGCGGGTGCGGGCCAGATCAAAGGCAACGCGGGTAATGCGATCGATCTCATAGGTCTCGTAGACCTGGGTATCGATGGCGCGCTTCTGGCCGTCCCCCAGATCGGTAATGGTCTTGGGCTCGCCGAAATAGACGCCGCCGGTCAGCTCGCGCACGATCAGGATATCGAGGCCTTCCACCAGTTCGCGCTTGAGAGAGGAGGCATCGGCCAGCGCCGGATAGCAAATGGCCGGGCGCAGATTGGCAAACACGGCCATTTCCTTGCGCAGACGCAGCAGCGCAGCCTCGGGCCGGTGCTCATAGGGGACATTGTCCCACTTGGGACCACCCACCGCGCCAAAGATCACGGCGTCGGCGGCCTTGGCCTTTTCGGTGTCTTCATCGGTAATGGCGACCTGATGGGCGTCATAGGCAGCGCCGCCGGCCAGACCGCTATCGGTCGAGAAATCGGTCAGCTGTTCGCTATTGGTCCACGCGATCAGCTTGTCGACTTCGAGCATGATCTCGGCACCAATGCCGTCGCCGGGAAGCAGGAAGAGGGAATGGGTGGCCATGATGGGTCCTTACCGTACTGGTGGTTACGCCTGTTGCCATGCTCATAGCTGCTTTTGCCGCAATGAGGCAAGCGGCAGCATGGGTTGGACATCAGGCGCGTTAGGGCTTGAGGGGCTTGCTCAGAAAGTAGCGACTACTGCCCGGTGGCATGTCGACGATCTCGCCAACCACTGCAAAGCCGAGCTTTTCGTAGAATGGACGCGCCTGAAACGAATAGGTGTCGAGCCAGATCCCGGTCAGATCCTGCGCCCGGGCATGGCCTTCGGCCTTGGCCATCAGCTGGCTGCCCAGATCCTGCCCACGCAGGCTGTCGGGCACATAGAGCAATTCAATGAACAGCCAGTCTGAAAAGACCGCGCCCCAAAGCCCGCCGACCGTGGCACCATCATCATCACGGAGCAACACCGCAAAATCTGTCTTGGCCGTGCGGGGGCGCCCTGACGCTGCGGCATTGAACGCCAGCAGGCCATCGGCGATAATATCGTAGTCGGCCGCAACAGGATTTGTGTCGACCACGATCTTCATCGATCAGCTCGTTGCCGCGCCGATACGGGCCGTGACTTCGATCTCAATCTTCATGCCTGGCTCGATCATCTGCACGATCAACATGGAGGCGGCCGGGCGGATGTCCTTGAACACCGGCCCCACAGCCTTGACCACCGCATCCACATCGGCGCGATCGCCAACATAATAGACCACCCGCACAGTGTCCTGAATGGACGACCCGGCTTCCTTGAGCGCCTTGTCGATCGTGGCCAGGGCATTGGCTGCCTGCGTCCCGACATCGTCGGGCATGGTCATGCTGGCATAGTCATAGCCCGTCGTGCCCGAGACATAGATGGTGTCCTGGTGCCGCACGGCGCGAGAATAGCCAAAGGTCGCTTCAAACGGCGAACCGGTCGATACACGCTGCATCTTGAGCACTCAGAGCCAGGGGCGATCGGCTGCCATTTTGGTTTCAAACGAGGTGATCGAGGGATCCGACTTCAGCGTGCCCGCAATATCGTCCAGACCTTCAAGCAGGATCTGCTTGCGGCTCGGATCAATCTCGAACGACAGCGTGCCGCCATCTGGACCCGAAATGGTCTGGGCTTCCAGATCCACAGTCAGCGTGGCGTTGGAGCCGCGCTCGGCATCATCAAGCAGCAGTTTGAGCTGCTCGGGGCTGACCACCAGCGGCAGAATGCCGTTCTTGAAGCAGTTATTGTAGAAAATGTCGGCAAAGCTGGTCGAAATCACGCAGCGAATGCCAAAATCCAGCAACGCCCATGGCGCATGCTCGCGGCTCGAACCACAGCCGAAATTGTCGCCGGCCACGATGATCTGGGCATTGCGATAGGCGGCCTTGTTGAGCACGAAATCAGGATTTTCCGTACCATCCTCATTATAGCGCATTTCGCTGAACAGCGCTGAACCCAGACCCGTCCGCTTGATGGTCTTGAGGTACTGCTTGGGGATGATCATGTCGGTATCGATATTGATGATCGGCAGGGGCGCCGCGACACCGGTCAGGGTAGTGAACTTGTCCATGAGGAAACCTCGCTTTGGCACAGGTCATTGCGCAAAACCCCGCCTGGGGTCAAGCCGGGATTGGCTGAAAGCGTTCGCCTGGGCGCGGCTGCGCGTTAGTTAGTCGGCCTGCTTGCTTGGCCGCCAGGTGATGAAGCGATAGAGGTAGATCACCACCACCAGCGCGAGCACGATATAGCTCAGCGGGTCCAGCACCGTCTCGACCAGGTGGTAATGCTCATGCAGCAAATAGCCGGCCAGCGTCAGAATGGTGTTCCAGATCAGCGCGCCTGTCGTCGAGGCCAGGATGAACACCACCAGCGGCATCCGCGCCAGACCGGCCGGGATTGAGATCAGCGTGCGGATCAGCGGCATCAGCCGGCCAAACAGCACGATAATCGGTCCAAACCGGTGAAAGGCGAGCACGGCGATGTCGATTTCTTCGGCATTGAGCGTCATTACCCGGCCAAACCGGTCCGACATGGCGCGCAGGCGCTCGAGCCCGAAGATCCGCCCCGCAAAATACCAGGGCAGCATGCCCACCACCGCGCCAATGGTGGCCGCAGCCAGCACGCCAAAGAAATTGAGCTCCCCATTGGCAGCGGCAAAGCCGGCAAACGGGATGATCAGCTCCGAGGGAATGGGCGGGAAGATCGACTCCGCCAGCATCACCAGAAAGATGCCGACATAGCCCAAATCCGAAATAGTCTGAATAATCCAGGCCGTCATGGCGCGCTCCTGCTGGGTCCGGGCGTCACCATCAACCTAAACCACCAAGAAACAGTAAGGGCCCCGGTATTTCCACCGGAGCCCTGAAATTCTTAGCTGGCCTTGGAGGCGCGGCTCATGCGCTTGCGATCATTGGGGTCAAGCCAGATCTTGCGCAGACGCAGCGACTTTGGCGTGACCTCGACATATTCGTCTTCGGCGATATAGCCCAGCGACTGCTCAAGGGTCAGCTTCTTTGGCGTGGTCAGACGCACCGCTTCATCCTTGGAGGTGGTACGGATATTGGTGAGCTGCTTGCCCTTGAGCGCATTGACCTCGAGATCGTTCTCGCGGCTGTGCTCGCCAATGATCATGCCTTCATAGATGTCCACGCCCGAGTCGATCATGATCTGGCCGCGATCTTCCAGGTTCCACAGCGCGAACGCCACGGACTGGCCGGTGCCATTGGAGATCAGAACGCCGGTGCGACGACCGGGCAGATCGCCCTTGAACGGAACGAACGAGTGGAACAGGCGGTTGAAGATCGCTGTGCCACGGGTGTCGCTGAGCAGTTCAGGCTGGTAGCCGATCAGCGAGCGGGTGGGCACCAGCAGCTGGATACGGGTACGGCCAACGCCCGAAGGACGCATGTCGGTCAGCTCGCCCTTGCGCTCGGTCAGCTTCTGCACAACCGTACCGGTGTGCTCGTCATCCACGTCGATGATGACTTCTTCGACCGGCTCCATCTTGACGCCGTTCTCTTCCTTGAACAGCACCTTGGGGCGACCAATGGTCAGCTCAAAGCCTTCGCGACGCATGTTTTCGATCAACACGGCCAGCTGCAATTCGCCACGGCCGGCAACGTCATAGCTGTCATTGTCATCGCCGGGCGTCACGCGGATGGCGACATTGCCTTCGGCTTCGCGCATCAGGCGTTCGCGGATCACGCGGGACTGCACCTTGTCGCCTTCGCGGCCGGCCAGCGGGCCGTCATTGATGCGGAAGGTAACCGACAGGGTTGGCGGATCAATTGGCTTGGAGGCGATTGGTGTGGTCACCTGTGGGGTGCACAGCGTGTCAGCCACGGTCGAGGTCACCAGACCGGCAATGGCCACAATGTCACCGGCTTCACCGACATCAACGGGGGTACGCTCAAGACCACGGAAGGCCAGAACCTTGGAGATTCGGCCCTTTTCGACTTCCTTGCCCTCGCGATTGAGGGTGTGGATCGGATCATTGGCCTTGACCGAACCCGAAGTGATACGACCAGTCAGGATGCGACCCAGGAACGGGTTGCGCTCAATGGTGGTCACCAGCATGCGGAACGGGCCTTCCTCAACGGTTGGCTCGGGCACATGCTCAACAACCTTGTCCAGCAGCGGCGCCAGCGTTTCCTTGGGACCCTCTGGCTCCATGGCCATCCAGCCCTGCTTGGCCGAGCCGTACAGCACTGGGAAGTCGAGCTGCTCGGGGCTGGCATCCAGCGCGATGAACAGGTCAAAGATTTCCTCGAGAACTTCGAGGTGGCGCTCGTCGGACTTGTCGATCTTGTTGATCGCCACGATTGGACGCAGGCCCTGGGCCAGCGCCTTGCCCAGCACGAACTTGGTCTGTGGCATCGGGCCTTCGGCCGCATCGACCAGGATCACCACACCATCAACCATGGACAGGATGCGCTCGACTTCGCCGCCAAAGTCGGCGTGGCCGGGGGTATCCACGATATTGATGCGGGTGTCTTTCCAGAGCAGCGAAGTGACCTTGGCCAGAATGGTGATACCGCGCTCGCGCTCGATGTCATTGCTGTCCATGGCGCGCTCTTCGACGCGTTCGTTTTCGCGGAAAGAACCCGACTGCTTGAGCAGAACGTCGATCAGAGTGGTCTTACCGTGGTCAACGTGGGCGATGATGGCGATATTGCGCAGGGACATATGGATCCGGCCTGTTGGCATGATCCCAAAACCTCGGGCCGCGATAGGGGCGGCAACAAGCGGCTGAACCATGCAGGAATGAACGCGCGCCAACACTCCCAAAAACCAAGGGGATTGGCGCATTCGGCGCTGCATTACAGGAAGATGGGCATTTCTACAAGCGCAGGGGACGCACAGGTGGTTTGCAGGCGCGCCCAATTACCGCAATGGTTACTCGCAAAACCCACCGTTCAGCGCAGTCGTCAGCCCGCTTTTTTGCGCTCGGCACCCTGCTTGTTCTCGGCCCGCAGCAGGTTGACCAGTGCTGCTGGCGGCAGCGGCGGCGAGAACAGGAAGCCCTGCACCTCGGTAGCCCCCTGCGCGCGCACCATGGCCAGTTGTTCTTCGGTCTCCACCCCTTCGGCTGTGGTGGACATGCCCAGCGAACGCCCCAGCCCGATCACCGCCTCCATGATGGCCTGACTGTCCGTGCGGTCTGTCAGATCGGCCATGAAGGAGCGATCGATCTTGATCTTGTCAAAGGGGAAGCTGCGCAGATAGCTCAGCGAGGAATAGCCGGTACCAAAATCATCCATCGAAATGCGCACGCCCATGGAGCGCAATTCATGCAGCGCGGTCAGCGTGGTGTCGTTTTCGGCCAGCAACAGGGATTCGGTGATTTCCAGCTCCAGACGCGAGGCCGGCAGGCGCGCATCAGTCAGCGCCGATTTGACCAGCGCCACCAGATCGCGGTTCTTGAACTGGATGGGCGACAGATTGACCGCCACGCGCACATCGCCAGGCCATTTTGCAGCGGCCTTGGTGGCCTCACGCAGCACCCATTCGCCAATCGACACGATCAGCCCGGTTTCCTCGGCAATGGGAATGAACTCGGCAGGCGACACGGTGCGGTCTTCATGGTCCCAGCGCAACAGCGCCTCCACGCAGATCACCCGGTTCTCCTCGAGCCCCAGCAACGGCTGATAGACCAGTCGCAGCTCTTCGCGCTGCAGCGCCAGGCGCAGGCCAGCCTCGATGGTGCGACGCTGCTGCAGGGCCGCATCCATGCCCGATTCAAAGAAATGGTAGTTCGACCGGCCTTCGCTCTTGGCCTTGTAGAGCGCCAGATCGGCATTCTTGACCAGGGTATCGGTCTTGATCCCGTCGCCGGGGCCCACCGCAATACCGATACTGGCGCCAATCTCGATGCGCTGCCCGCCAATCAGCATGGGCGCACTGATCGAGCGGATGATGCGGTCGGCTATCTTGGCGGCGGTATCTGCCCCATCAATGGGCCGCACCAGCAGCGCGAACTCGTCACCCCCCAGCCGCGCCAACACATCGGTTTCGCGTGAAGCGCCCCACAGCCGCGCAGAGGCCTGCTTGATGACTTCATCGCCCACGGCGTGGCCCAGCGTGTCATTGACCGCCTTGAAGTGATCCAGATCAATATAGAGCACAGCGGCCATCTCGCCACGGCTCAGCCCTGCTTCGGCCTTGGCCATCTGGTCCAGAAACTCGATACGATTGGGCAGATCGGTCAGCGCATCATGGCGCGCCAGATGGCGAATACGCGCTTCGTTCTGTCGCTGCTCGGTAATGTCCTCATGGGTGGACACCCAGCCACCATCCTTCATCGGATGATGCTGCATCATGATGGTGCGGTTGTTCAGCTCGTGAATGGTCTTGCCATATTCGCGCCGCGCAATGATATCGCGCCGCCAGGTGACATATTCCTCGCGCGTCCCGCTGGCGCTCATCCCCAGACCAAACAGGTGGCTGAGAATGTCCTCAAGCTGCGTACCGGGCCGCAGCATGCGTTCGGGCAGACTGTAAATCCGGGCATAGGGTTCGTTGCAGATCACCAGACGCCCCTTGGCGTCCATCATGCACAGGCCCTGACTGATATTGTTGACCGCAGCGTCCAGCCGGATGTTCTGCCGCTCAAGCTCCAGCTTGCGCTTCTGGACAACCTCGGTCCGTGCCACTTCGTCGGTGATGTCCTCATGGGTCACCACCCATCCCAGGGCTGCCGAATAAACATGGGCGGTCTCGATGGTCCGGCCCCCACGAACCACTTCCTGGCTCTTGACGCGCGCGCCATTACGATTGGCCAGCAGCTGGCCAGTGTAGACCTCGTAAAAATCGTCCGGTGTCCGGTCTGGATGGTTGCCCAGCTTGGAGCTGAGCTGGACCACATCTTCCAGACTCATGCCACGATGCAGGGCATCAGGCGCAAATCCGTAGAAGTCGCTGTAATGCTGGTTCCACATCACCAGGCGGAACTGCGGCGACCAAACACAAAACCCGTACGGAATGTTCTCGAGCGCGGCATCAAGCAGCAATGCTTCGGCCATTTCGCTCAAGCTGCCAGCGTCCACTGCGCGCACTCGACGAATCCCCTCAATGGCGCAGTAATGTGACGCCAGCGCGAAGGCTAGAGCCTCACGCTTAACGAGGGATTAAGGACCCGCGAACACATCGCGGGTCCGTGAACGGCAACTAGCTGCGGCCGGCCAATTTATTGCGCGCAGCATAGGTCTTCAGGCGCAGCCCGTTGAGCCGGATGAAGCCCTCGGCATCGTGGTGATCATAGCTGCCCGTGCCCTCTTCAAAGGTCACCAGATCTTCCGAATACAGCGAATACGGCGATGTCCGGGCGATCACATTGGCGCTGCCCTTGTAGAGCTTGATGGTGACTTCACCGGCCACGAATTCCTGGCTGGTGTCGATCAGCGCCTGCAGCATTTCGCGCTCGGGCGAGTACCAGAAGCCATTATAGATCAGCTCGGCATAGCGCGGCATGATCTCGTCCTTGAGATGAGCCGCGCCACGGTCCAGCGTGATCGATTCAATACCGCGATGGGCGGCCAGCAAGACGGTGCCGCCGGGCGTCTCATAGACACCGCGCGACTTCATGCCGACAAAACGGTTTTCGACCAGGTCCAGGCGACCCACACCATGCTTGCCGCCCAGCTCATTGAGCTTGGTCAGCAGTTCCGCCGGCGACAGCTTGACGCCATTGACCGAGACCGCATCGCCCTTTTCAAAGCCGATGGTGATGATTTCGGGCGTATTGGGGGCCTGCTCGGGATCAGCGGTGCGCTGATAGACATATTCGGGCGCGACTTCTGCGGGATCTTCGAGCACTTTGCCCTCCGACGAGGTGTGCAGCAGATTGGCGTCCACCGAGAACGGGGCTTCGCCGCGCTTGTCCTTGGGCACCTGGATCTGGTGCTTTTCGGCGTAGTCGATCAGCTGGGTGCGCGAGGAGATATCCCATTCGCGCCACGGCGCGATCACCTTGATGGCGGGGTCTAGCGCATTGGCAGTCAGTTCGAACCGCACCTGATCATTGCCCTTACCAGTGGCGCCATGGGATATGGCATCAGCGCCCACTTCCTGGGCGATCTCGACCAGGCGCTTGGTGATCAGTGGCCGGGCAATCGAGGTGCCCAGCAGATAGACGCCCTCATAGACCGCATTGGCGCGGAACATGGGGAAGACGAAATCGCGCACGAATTCCTCGCGCAGGTCCTCGATGCGGATATCCTTGATCCCCATAAGTTCGGCCTTCTTGCGGGCTGGCTCGAGCTCTTCACCCTGCCCCAGATCAGCGGTGAAGGTCACCACTTCGCAATTATAGGTCTCCTGCAGCCATTTCAGGATGATCGAGGTGTCCAGGCCTCCCGAATAGGCCAGCACGACTTTCTTGATGTCTTTTGCCATGAGCTCTGTCGTTCCAACGAAAATGATATGGAATGATAGACTAGCCCACACGCAATGAACTTGCCAAAACTTCACCTCAGCGCCTCGTTTTGGCATAAGCTGCCACTGAACTATCCAAGGACCGCATAATATGCCGCAAACGCTTGATGCCATTGATCGCCGTATTTTACGCGTCCTGCAGAACAATGGCCGCATCTCCAATGTCGATCTGGCCAATCAGGTGGGCCTGTCGCCCTCCCCCTGCCTGCGGCGCGTTCGGTTGCTCGAGGAATCCGGCATTATCGACCGCTATATTGCCGTGCTCAATCCCACCAAGGTAGGCGTAGGGCTGACGGTCTTTGTGCGCGTCTGGTTCAAGACCCAGGACGCCGCCATCACCCACCAGTTCGCCGAGACGGTCCGCAAGTTCCCCGAAGTGGTCGAATGCTACCTCACCACCGGCGAATGCGACGCCATCATGCGTGTGGTCACCGCCGACCTGCACGCCTATTGGCGTTTCCAGTCCGATCACCTGACCCGCATCCCCAGCGTGCAAAGCGTCAAGACCGACGTGCCCATGGAAACCATCAAGGCCAGCACCGGACTACCATTACTCTAGCCGGTCACCCTCTGGTCTGGCAGCGGGCGCTGCGCTAGACCTCTTGCCAGTTCGCGCCACTTCGAGACCCAACATGCCCGCTTTCCTGCCCGACCTGTCAGTCATGCTCGCCTTTGCCGTGGCCGCCTTGTTGCTGGCTGTCACCCCGGGGCCCGACATGGCGCTATTTGTCTCGCGCACCATGAATTTTGGCCGCCTGCATGGCTTTGCCACCGTTCTGGGTGCCCTGACCGGCATTGCCATTCACACCGCCCTGGTGGCCTTTGGCATTTCAGTGCTGATCATTGCCGCGCCCACCGCCTTCTGGGTGCTCAAGATCGTTGGCGCGCTCTATCTGGTCTGGCTGGCCATTCAGGCCATTCGCACCGGCGGCGGCATTCTGGTGACCAAGGCCGGCGGCAAGGTGCCCAGCCTGACCCAGAGCTACATGACCGGCCTGGGCATCAATCTGACCAATCCCAAGATCGCGCTATTCTTTGTGACCTTCCTGCCCCAGTTCGTATCGGCGCATGACCCTGCCGCGGTGGGCAAGTTGCTGTTCCTGGGTGTTGAATTCGTCGTGGTCTCGCTGCCAGTGGTCATTGCCATCGTGCTGTTCGCCCAATTGCTGACCACTACTTTGCGCGACAATGCCTGGGTCTCCAAGGCACTCAACTGGAGCTTTGCTGCCGTATTCATGGCCTTTGCCGCCACGATCCTGCTGGCCGAGGGGCGCAAATAGCTAGAGCGTGAACTCGTAATATCTGACTGTATCTTCCTGCCCATCAAGCCCGCGATAAAGACCAATGGCGGGCGCATTGTCATATTCTGTCGCCAGCCACACCACCGAACACCCGAACTCGCGGCCCCACGCGAACATCTCGGCCAGCATGGCCCGGGCAACCCCCTGCCGCAAATGGCTGGTAGCTGTACCCACCTCATCAATATAGAGATCGCTCGGCTTATCCGGGTGAAAATGCCGTACGCCCATGCATTGCCCCACAATCACATCGCCATCGAACGCCAGCACCATCAGATGACCCGGCGCATTGAGATAGTCGGTGATCCCCGCCAACGTAATCTCGGCATCAAACACATCGGCGGCGATAGACGAAAACAGGCCGACATCATTGGCCGAGGCGCGATGGATCCTCATGGCAGCCCCCAATTGAGTGCACACCAAAGCCTAACGCCGCACCACAGCGGTGAACAAGGCACTAGAGGTCCTGGCAAAACCGCAGCAGATAACCGTCCGGATCCTGCACACAGAACTGGCGCTGGGTAATCTGGGCACTGCCGGCCTGATAGGTCTTGGTCTCGACCGGCTGGAACAGCGACACCTGGTTGGTTTCAAGGCGCGTCAGCAAGGGCTCGAGCTGAGCGACCTGGATCTGAATATTGATGCCGCGGCCATAGGGTGGCTCGAGTGGGCCGGTCACCCAGTCACGCCCGGTGCCGATCTGGTCGAGCATCAGTGCCGCGGCGCCCAGCTGCACGAGGGCAAAGCCCTCCTGCGGCCGCTCATAGCTCAGGGAGAACCCCAGCACATTGCGGTAAAACGCCAGGCTACGCCCGATATCGCTGACCGAAAGCTCGGGCACCAGCGCCGGCAGCATCAGCCTGCCAGCGCCTCGCGGTCCTTCTTGCTCAGGCGTTCACTATCGCTCTTGAGCTGGCCGCAGGCGGCAAAAATATCGCGACCGCGCGGCGTACGAACGGGGCTGGCATAGCCCGCCCTGTTGACGATATCGGCGAAGCGCTCGATCCGGCTCGATGGGGAGGTGCCGTAATTGGCACCGGGCCATGGATTGAACGGGATCAGGTTGATCTTGGCCGGAATTCCCTTGAGCAAGCGCACCAGTTCATGCGCCTCGGCATCGCTGTCATTGATCCCGTCCAGCATCACATATTCAAAGGTGATGCGGCGCGAATTGGAAACGCCAGGATAGGTCCGGCAGGCTTCCAGCAGCTCTTCGAGGGGATATTTTTTGTTGATTGGCACCAGCACGTCGCGCAGATCATTATTGGTGGCATGCAGCGAAATCGCCAGCATCACATCAATCTCGCGCCCGGTCGGCTCAATGAACGGCACCACGCCCGAGGTCGACAGCGTGATGCGGCGCCGGGACAGATTCATCCCGTCATCGGCAACGCCGATCAGCAGGGCCTGTTTGACGTTTTCATAGTTATAAAGCGGCTCGCCCATGCCCATCATCACCACATTGGTGATGGCGCGGGTACCAGCTGATGGCACCAGGCCGCCATCAGCTGGCCGCGTGCCGCCGGGAAAATCGCCCAGCTGTTCGCGCGCCATCAGGATCTGGCCCAGGATTTCACCGGCCGTCAGATTGCGCACCAGCTTCTGCGTGCCGGTATGACAGAACGAGCAGGTCAGCGTGCAGCCCACCTGCGAGGACACGCATAGCGTGCCGCGGTCTTCTTCAGGGATATAGACCGTTTCCACCTCGACCGGCGGATAGTTCGGATTGGCTGGATCGCGGAAGCGGAACAGCCATTTGCGCGTGCCATCGGTCGAAACCTGCTCGGAAACAATCTCCGGGCGATCCAGATTGAACACATCAGCCAGCTTCTGGCGCACCGGCTTGGCGATATTGCTCATCCGCTCGAAATCGGTGGTGCCATTGACATAGAGCCAGTTCCACAACTGGCTGGCGCGCATGCGCGCTTCCTTGTCAGCAGCGATCCCGGTCGTGGTCAGGGCCTCGACCAGCTGCGGCTTGGTGAGCCCGATCAGCGAGGGCCGACTGGTCGCGGCAGGACGAATGGCAGACGAATGGTCAAGGTTCAGCGCAATGCTCATGGCGTGCGAAAGGTCCGGAAACTGCGGGATTGGCGCGGCCAATAGCATAGAGCCGCGTTTTAGGCAAAGTCACCGATCAGAGAGCAGCAATGCGCTGGGTTCACAGAGCAACCCCTGGCGCGTGCCTAGCACTCAGCGCCGATCGACTGCTGGGCCGCCGTTGCGCCCGAAAGCGAATAGGCCTGCGTCACCTTGATGCCGGCAGCACTGGTGCCTTCGATCGTCATGCTCGAACCCGCCCGGATGGCGCTGGCCAGCGCACTGCTCTGGCTGGCATCGTCGAGCCAGGCGGCGTCATTCTGGGTGAACAGGTTGAACACCTGCCCGCCAACATTGACCGTGGCCTTGCTGTCGGGCTGGAAGGTGAATCCCGCCACCAGATTGAATTCGGTGGTCACGTTCTCGGCTGGACGAGTGGTGACGTAGACATAGGCCTGGGTATAGCCATCGGGTGCCGGCGTCACGCTTTCCGGCTTGGTCATGGCAAAGCACACCGCACCGGCAGCATCACTGGCACCATAGCTGGACCAGGCCCGATGCTCGCCCAGCAGCCGAACCTGCTGCGCACTGGCAGCGCTGGTCAGAAAAAGCGTCGCAACAAGGGCAAGCGCTACAGCGGACTTGGTCATCAGGGCCTCAAACACGATAATGGGCGAGGGCTCAGCGAGCCCACCGCCCAGTTATGGCGGATTGCCCGAACCGGGCAACCCGTAAATATGGCTTACTTACAGGCAGCATCAATGGCATTGACTGCCGCCGTTGCGCCGCTGAGCGAATAGGTATCGGTGGTATCAGTACCGCGCTGGCTGGTGCCCTTGACGGTCAGCTTGGAGCCGGCCTTGAACGCCTGCACAAAACCACCCTCATCGCCGGTCGAGGCCAGCCAGGCCGCAGAACCCTCGGTGACCATGGGATAGGCCTTGCCATCCACGGTCGCACTGGCCTTGGCATTGGTGGTGTTGAACGGGTAGCCGATAATGGTCTGAACCTCGTTCTTGGTCCCCATGCCCTTGCGGTGGATGATCATGAAGTGGATCGGGTCACGATTGGCACCGGCAGGCTCACTGGCCTGCGGCGTTGCCGACACATAACAGATCACGCCACTGGCATCCGTGGCCTGCCAGGCGGTCCAGGCATTGAACGTCCCCAGCTCAGTCGCCTGCTGCGCCTGTGCGGCAGGGGCCAGAGCCATGATCGCGCCGACCGCGAGCCCGAGTACTAGGCTTCCGGTTTTCCTCGTCATCGCCAATTTATTCCTCATCTTGAAGGTCCGCTATGGGGGTGGAGCTGCCCGCGAAGTCTGCCCCCGTCATGGTTACCAAGGTGTCAAATGCCGCCACATTTGCACGAATTTGCTTCAATTGCCTGCCAAACGCGGCAGTAGTTTGGCAGCGGGCACGACTTCAGTCCCGGTTTGCGCCGTCAGGGTTAACATCTCGCTAACAGTGTCGTGAGCTTGATCGCTCAGGCCGCCAGTGGATAGCTCTGCTCGATCACATAGGGGCCGCCCCCCACCGAGTCCTTGCTCGAGAACAACACGAACCGCCCGACCCGGAACACCAATGGCTCGAACCGACCCGCCTCGGCCATGAAGCGGGCCACATCCATGGCGCTGGAGCCGCGCAAGCGGGCCAGCGACACATGCGGCACGAACTTGCGGCCCTCGGGCGCCAGCCCGGCCTTCTGCACCACGCGCTCCTGCGCTGCCTGCAGCCGGTTTAGCGCCTCGCTGGGCTCGATACCGGCATAAAGTGCGCGGGGCTTGTCGCCGCCAAAAATGCCCAGATGCGTCAGCCGGACATCAAATCGCATCGAGTTGGCCAGCCGGTCCAGGTTGTCGGCAACCTCATCGGCCGTCTGATGGTCGACGTCGCCGATGAACCTCAACGTAATGTGATAATTGTCCGTATCGATCCAGCGCGCGCCGGACAGGCCGCCCCGTTTCATCGAGAGCGCAAATCCCACATCTGCCGGGATTTCAAGGCCGGTGAAGAGCCGGGGCATGAGGCCCTCCTCTTATACTCAGGTCAGCACGATTCGTATCATGACCGTAGCATAGCCCGTGTGACCAGCCAGTCGAATCGTCGCAACCATGCCAGAACCCTTGTAAACCTCTGAACCCCCATCCATATTGATCACCAAGTGGCAAAAAACGCCCACCGGCGGTGAAAGAAACCGCTTCATCTGGGAAAGGAACCGAATAAATGGCTGAATATGACCGTCAGACCCTCGGTGCGCGGGCCGGCTCGGCCGCGGCCATCGACGAGGGCCTTCGCAGCTACATGCTGCGCGTTTACAATTACATGGGCATTGGCCTGGTGGTAACGGGCCTCGCGGCCTGGTTTGCCGCTACCGCTGCCGTCACCACCAATCCGGACGCTGCAGTGGGCCAGTTGGCCAATGGCACCATGGTTACCCAGTGGGGTTACCTGCTGTTCGCCAGCCCGCTGCAGTGGGTTGTCATGCTCGCGCCACTAGCATTCGTGCTGGTGCTCAGCTTTGGCATCAACAAGCTTTCGGTCCCTGCCGCACAAGGCACCTTCTGGGGCTTTGCCGCGATCATGGGCCTGTCGCTGTCCTCGATCTTCCTGGTTTATACCGACGCCTCGATCGCCAAGGTGTTCTTCATCACCGCCGCGACCTTCGGCACGATGAGCCTGTATGGCTACACCACCAAGCGTGACCTGACCCAGATGGGCAGCTTCCTGATGATGGGCCTGATCGGCCTGATCATCGCCTCGGTGGTCAACATCTTCATGCAGTCCACAATGCTCGAGTTTGCGATCTCGGCTGTTGGCGTGCTGATCTTTGTCGGTCTGACCGCCTATGACACCCAGAAGATCAAGGAAGAGTACTCCGAAAGCCACAGCACGGAAGTGCTGGCCAAGGGTGCCATCATGGGCGCGCTGCGCCTCTACCTCGACTTCATCAACCTGTTCCTGATGATGCTGCGCCTGTTCGGCAATCGCGAATAGCCAACAGCATCCTTGATTGACCAATCAAGGAATTTGGTTGGACGAGACTTCGGACCGCAGCCTACAAGGGCTGCGGTCTTTTCTTTTGCCTGAGTGCGCCCCGTGTCCGAGATTATCCTGCGCCCCTTTCAGTGGGCCGACGTTCCCGCCATCACCGCCATCTACAGGCACTATGTCGAGCATTCGGTGGCCACCTTTGACCTCGAAGCCCCGGGCGAGGACGTGCTGGGTGAAAAATTCGGCCACATGCTGGCCGCAGGGCACCCGGTGGTCATGGCTCAGGACGCCAGCGGCAAGCTGCTGGGCTACGCCTATGCATCGGTCTATCGCCCGCGCCCGGCCTATCGCTTCACCTGCGAGAACTCGGTCTATTGCGCCCCCGATGCCACCGGCAAGGGATTGGGCACCTTGCTGATGAACGAAATCATCACGCAGTCGCGCAGCTTTGGCTTCAAGCAGATGATTGCCGTGATCACAGCCGAAGGCACCGGCTCGATCAAGCTGCATGACAAACTCGGTTTCCGCCATATCGGTCGACACCAAGCGCTCGGCTACAAGTTCGACCGCTGGCTCGATATCGTCCACATGCAGCTCACGCTTTAGCGGATGAGTCTGTCCGCAAGGTTCAGCGCACGAGCCGTTTGCGCATCGGAAAACCGTTGACCACCCGGCCCGTGGCCTGTGGGCCCTCAGCGAGCCAACCCGCTTTCTCGTAGAAGCGCCGTGCCGTTTGCGTGGCTTCCAGACGACCTTCGTGAAAACCCAAAGTCACCAGCTCGGTTTCCAGCTGCGCAAGCAGGGCCTTGCTGATCCCCGCAAAGCGCGCCTCGGGCGCAACATAGTTCAGCGTGACTTCGCCACTTCGATTGACAGCACCCACGGCAACCACTGTGCCATCCCGTTCTGCGACGCGCAGCAAGACTTCTGTATTGCTCAACATGGCAGCGACCCCCGGCACACTCTTATTGCGCGTCCACGCTGCCAGACTGGTAGCATCATTGTTGTGGTCTGCGGCACATAGCTGGGTGATCGACGCAATCAGAACGCGACTGATTTGGGGGGTGTCCTTGGTCTCGGCCGGTCGGATCCGGACGCTCAACCCACGACCACAAGATCGGGATCCAGCACCCGCAGCACCAGCGCCAGATCGTGCCCGCGCTTGAGAATGCGGCCTTGCTGGTTGGTGACGGTGTACTGACCCTGCCTGTTGCGCATGCGCGGGGTTTTTTCGACGATAAACAGAGGGCGCTCGGACACGCGCGCATAGATCGAGAACACGGCACGTTCGCGCAGAAAGTCCATGGCATAGTCGCGCCACTCACCCTGCCCGACCTTGCGGCCATAGACCGACAGGATCAACGCCAGTTCCTTGCGGTCAAACGCGACGATGGCAGGGATCTTGCCGTTATTGGCAGTTGCAGCAGGCTCGCTGGAATGGACCAGCGAGAGCGATGCAGTCTTGTCGTTCGGTCTGCGGCTCTGCACCGGTCCGAATTCTCCCTGTCAACCAATTGTCATGATCGCGGCATTTGCACCGCGATGCAAGACCCCGCAAGGTTCGGCAGAAAACCCCAATCCGGTCACAATTTGTCCCTGAACCCGCCCGATTGAAGGATCAGCATTCAACCATTGCCTCCAGGGGCTGGCGCCCGGGCCGACTGAGCCCCCAAACCTTGAAGCCTGAGCGCCAGCCCACCCCAAATAGATTTGACCTGCCAATACTCACCCCGCCCTTTCCCCCAAGGGCGGGGTTTTCTGTTTGAAGTAGGTGTCTGGCCTAGCGCTCGAAGGCCGCCGCACCCAGAATAGGGCCGGGCAGGCCATCATTCTCCTGCTGCACGATCACCGCAATGCCGGTGCTCCTGTCGGCCAGAACTTCGGGAATGGGCAGCTTGAGATTGGCACCCGTGGCGCATTCCCACATCCCCAGAACCTGCCGGCCGGTCACCACCTGGGTATAGACCACCGATTTGCCGGCATTGTTGCCGCGCTCAATATCAACATCGGCCCGATCGACATAGGTCACCAGCCACACCACCGCATCCTTGAGCGACATATCGGCGGGGATGGCAATCTTGAGCATGTCACCATGCTCGGTGACAGTGATGGGTAGCGGCAGGCTGGCTCGATCAATCGCCCCATGCACTTCGCCGCGACGCGACCCGACGACACCCTTGGTGCCATTGACCACCATTTGCGGTGTGTAGATGCGCGAGGAACCCCAGCTTTCCGCATAGGCGCGCTGACGGTCAGAATACTCGGCCTGCCCGAAGGTGTCCTTCCAGCCCACATAGTCCCAATAGTCGACATGGTAGGCCAGCGCCACCACATCGGGTTGCTCGGCCAGGCTCGTCAGCAAGGCGTCAGCAGGCGGGCATGACGAGCACCCCTGGCTGGTGAACAGCTCCACCACCGCCTTGGGGTTCATACGCACTTCGGCACTGGCCGGCTGGACCAGGGCACACAGGATAACGCCACCCAGAAGGGCGGAAAGCCGACTGACAGATTTCATGGCGTTACTTGTAGGCCGCCCGCGCCATTCCCCGCCAGTCAAAAGAGGGTGAGACGGTTAAATCGGCCGGTGCCTCCAAACAAAAAATGGCGGCCCACCGGGGGCCGCCATCTCCATTCCAGAACCGGGCCCGCTTATGCGGCAACCAGGCTGCGCAGCACGTAATGCAGAATGCCACCGTTCTTGTAGTATTCCAGCTCATTGGCCGTATCGATGCGGCAGCGTGTTTCCACGCTGGTCACCGAGCCATCGGCCTTGGTGATCTTGACGGTCACCATGGCGCGTGGCGCGATTTCCGTCACGCCTTCGATATCGATCGTTTCGCTGCCATCAAGACCCAGGCTCTGCCAGCTTTCACCATCCTTGAACTGCAGCGGAATCACGCCCATGCCAACCAGATTGGAGCGGTGAATGCGCTCGAACGACTGGGCAATCACGGCGCGAACGCCCAGTAGATTGGTGCCCTTGGCGGCCCAGTCACGGCTCGAACCCGTGCCATATTCCTTGCCCGCAAACACCACCAGTGGCGTACCGGCGGCCTGATAGGCCATGGCCGCATCATAGATCGCCATCTGGCTGCCATCGGGGCCCTTGGTGTAACCACCTTCAACGCCATCCAGCATCTGGTTCTTGATGCGGATATTGGCAAAGGTGCCGCGCATCATCACTTCATGATTGCCGCGACGGGCGCCATAGGAGTTGAAGTCACGCGGCGCGACCTGATGGGATTCCAGGTACTTGCCCGCTGGCGTGGTCGACTTGAACGACCCCGCTGGCGAGATGTGGTCGGTGGTGATCGAATCCAGGAACAGCGCCAGAACCTTGGCCTTGGCGACATTGGTGATGGGCTTAGGCTCCATCGTCATGCCCTCAAAATAGGGAGGGTTCTGCACATAGGTCGAACCGGAGTTCCACTTATAGGTCTCGCCGCCATCGACGGCGATGCCCTGCCAGTTCTCGTCACCCTTGAACACGTCCGAATAACGGCCCTGGAACATCTCCTTGGTGACGTTCTCGCGCACGATCTCGGCGACCTCGTGATTGGAGGGCCAGATGTCCTTGAGATAGACCGGCTTGCCATCCTTGGAGGTGCCGATCGGATCCTTGGTGATGTCGATATTCATTGACCCGGCAATGGCATAGGCCACCACCAGCGGCGGCGAAGCGAGATAGTTCGCCTTCACGTCCGGGTTCACACGGCCTTCAAAGTTGCGGTTGCCAGAGAGTACCGAAGCGGCGACCAGATCGCCAGCCTGCACGGCCTTGGAGATCTCGACCGGCAGCGGACCCGAATTGCCGATACAGGTGGTGCAGCCATAGCCCACCAGATTGAAGCCGATGGCATCGAGATCTTCGCTCAGGCCAGCGCTGTCGAGATAGTCGGTCACCACCTGGCTGCCGGGGGCCAGCGAGGTCTTCACCCATGGCTTGGAGTCCAGACCCAGCGCACGGGCCTTGCGGGCCACCAGGCCAGCGGCCACCAGAACCGATGGGTTCGAGGTATTGGTGCAGGAGGTGATCGCCGCGATAACCACGTCACCATGGCCGATTTCGTAATCGGTGCCTTCAACGGCAATCTTGGGATTGTCGGTCTTGCCGAATTCCTTGGGCAGGCCTTCAGCGAATTTGGACTTGGCCTGATCGAGCGCAATACGATCCTGCGGGCGCTTTGGACCCGAGATCGATGGCACCACAGTGGTCAGATCAAGTTCGAGCGTGGAGGTGAACACCGGATCGGCCGAGCTGGTCTCGCGGAACATGCCCTGCGCCTTGGAATAGGCTTCCACCAGCGCCACGCGCTCGGGATCGCGACCCGAGGTGGTCAGATATTTCAGCGTGTCGTCATCGACCGGGAAGTAACCGCAGGTCGCGCCATATTCAGGCGCCATGTTGGCGATCGTGGCCTGATCTTCCAGGCTCAGATAATCAAGACCCGGGCCGTAGAATTCCACGAACTTGCCGACAACGCCCTTCTTGCGCAGCATTTCAGTGACGGTCAGCACCAGATCGGTGGCGGTGATGCCTTCATTGATCTTGCCGGTCAGCTTGAAGCCGACAACTTCGGGGATCATCATGGTGATCGGCTGGCCCAGCATGGCGGCTTCTGCCTCGATGCCACCAACGCCCCAGCCCAGAACCGCCAGACCATTGACCATGGTGGTGTGCGAATCCGTGCCCACCAGCGTGTCAGGATAGGCCACGGTCTCGCCGTTCTCATCCTTGGTCCACACGGTCTGGGCCAGATATTCCAGGTTCACCTGATGGCAGATGCCTGTGCCGGGAGGCACAACGCGGAAATTGTCAAAGGCCGACTGGCCCCAGCGCAGGAACTCATAGCGTTCGCCATTGCGCTCATATTCCAGCTCCACGTTCTGGCCAAATGCCAGCGCGGTGCCGAAATTGTCCACCATCACGGAATGGTCGATCACCAGATCAACCGGCACCAGTGGGTTGATCTTCTGCGGATCAGCGCCGAGCTTGGCTGTCGCGTCGCGCATGGCGGCCAGATCGACCACGGCAGGAACGCCGGTGAAATCCTGCATCAGCACGCGGGCTGGACGGTAGGAAATCTCATGCTCGGAGGTGCGCGTGGTCAACCAGGTGGCCACGGCCTCGATATCGGCCTTGGTCACGGTATTGTTGTCCTCGAACCGCAGCAGGTTTTCGAGCACCACTTTCATCGAATGCGGCAGGGCCGAAACGCCCGCCAGACCGTTCTTTTCGGCCTCCACGATCGAATAGTAAGTGTAGGTCTTGCCACCGACCACCAGGGTCGATTTGGACTTGAAGCTGTTTATCGAGGTCACGTTGTTCCGCCCGTCATCTGGTGTTGCGGCTGGCGCTCTGGTCTGGGAAAAACTCCCCGAAACCGTTCAACAGCGCCGCCTTTCCTGGAATGACTCCAATCTATAAGGGCTTATAGAGAAAGACGATTGGGCTTGCCAGCCCGACCTTTCGTTCAATACGAGAAGGGGTCATGACTGATCGGCAAGTCTATCCCCAGCTAACAATGCGCGCGACCGGCCTCAGCTGTGGTCGTGGCGGCCTGCTATTGAGCGAAAATATCAGTTTCTCGCTGACCAATGGTCGGGCCCTGTTGCTGCGCGGGCCCAATGGGACCGGCAAAACCACGCTACTGCTGACCCTGGCCGGCATTGTCGCCCCCATGGCCGGGCAGTTCGGGCCTCATGACAGCGCGCAGGACGCGCCTTTGCTGCACTATTGCGGCCATCGCAACGCCATCAAGCCGCGCCTGAGTGTCTTGGAAAACCTGCGTTTCTGGGCTGACATCAACGGCGCAACCGGCCTGTCTTGTGAAGCCGCGCTGGCTGAACTGGGCTTGGCGGGCCTTGAGGCGCTCGATGCGGGCTATCTTTCGGCAGGACAATCGCGCCGGCTGGCACTGGCCCGCCTGCTGGTCAGCCTGCGCCCGCTCTGGCTGCTGGACGAACCCACCGCCGCGCTGGACGATCAGGGTCACCAATTGGTCGCGCGTCTGCTGGCTGAACATCTGGCCATGGGCGGTCTGGCCATTGCCGCGACGCACGATCCGATTGTCCTGCCTGACCCTGGCGCACTGGGCACACTGCACCTGGAGCGCGCCCCATGAGCGCCTTTATGGCCATGCTGCTGCGCGAACTGCGCCTGGCCCTGCGCGGCAGTGGTGACGTGCTCACGCTGGTGCTGTTTTTCGTCATTGTGGGGGCCATTGTCCCCTTCGCCGTCGGTCCTGACCAGACCCTGCTGGCCAGCATCGCCCCCGGCATTGTCTGGATCTCGGCTTTCCTTGCAATGCTGTTGGGGCTCGAACGCCTGTTCCGACCCGATCACGAGGACGGCTCACTGATCCTGCTGCGACAGGCTGAATTGCCGCTCAGCGCTGCCATTGCCGCAAAGTTGATCGCGCACTGGCTGGTCACCGCTTTGCCCTTGCTGATCGCCAGCCCGATCCTGGCGCTGCTGCTGGCCATGGATCTGTCCACCTTCTGGCGCACCCTGCTCTCCCTGGCGCTGGGCACACCAGCATTGACCGCCTTTGGCGCCATTGGCGCGGCGGTCACCGTGCCGATCCGACGGGGTGGGCTGATCGCGCCCATCCTGATCGCCCCGCTCTCGGTGCCCGTCCTGATCTTTGGCGTCGGCGCCATCACCTCGCCCCAATCAAATGCGGCAACGCTGTTTCTTGCGGCATTGAGCCTCATGGCTGTGGCATTGGCTCCCTTTGTCGCCGCGCTTGCGATACGGTCCGCCGAAGACTAGAGCCCGAACCCAACACAGTTGCCAGATAATCCCATGACCCAAGACACGGCACCGCGGCAGAATTGGTGGCAACGGATCGCCCATCCCGGGCAGTTTGTCGCCTGGACCACGCCATTGCTCTGGCCGCTGACCGTCCTGACTGCTGCGCTCTTCGTGCTGGGCCTGTGGTTCGCCTTCTTCAATTCACCCCAAGACTATCAAATGGGCGACACCGTGCGCATCATGTATGTCCACGTGCCCAATGCCTGGCTGAGCCAGTTCGTCTACGCGATCATGACGGTTTCAGCGCTGGGAACACTGGTCTGGCGTCACCCACTGGCCGATGTCTCAATGAAAGCCGCAGCGCCGCTGGGCGCCATGTTCACGGCCCTGGCCCTGTTCACCGGCGCCCTGTGGGGCCGCCCAACCTGGGGCACGTTCTGGGAATGGGATGGTCGCATGACCTCCACCCTGGTGCTGCTCTTCATCTATCTGGGCATTATCGCGCTGTGGCGCGCCTTTGACGACCAGCTCCGGGCCGCCCGTGTTATCGCCGTCTTCACCCTGGTGGGCGCGATCAACATTCCCATCATCAAGTTCTCGGTGGATTGGTGGAGCACACTGCACCAGCCTGCCAGCGTATTTCGCGCCGACGGGCCGCGCATGCCGGGGTCCATTCTGACCCCGCTTTTTGTGATGTTCTTCGCGTTTACATTGCTGTTTCTGACACTGCACCTCAAAGCCATGCATACTGAAATCAAGCGCCGGCGGGTCATGACACTGCAGCGCAAGCTGGCACAAGGGGCCGCGCAATGATCGATCTCGGCCCGCATGCGGTTTTCATTATCTGGTGTTACCTCGGCGTCGCTCTGGCCGTGCTCGGGCTGATCGGCTGGACCCTGTTTGATGCCCGGCGCACCACACGGCAACTGGCCATGCTTGAAACACGCCATCCACGCCGCGCCACGGAGCCAGCCAAGTAATGCGTTATGTGTTGTTCGGACTGCCGCTGATCGCCCTGGTGGCACTGGTCGCCGTTTTCGCCTTTTCGATCAACCGCGACCCCAGCCTCGTCCGCTCGGTGCTGATCGACAAGCCCGCGCCCGTCTTTGCCATGGATGCGGTGCCCGAACTCGGGGTGCCCGGCTTTGCCACCGAAACGCTCAAGGGCGCGGTCACCGTCGTCAATGTTTTCGCCAGCTGGTGCATTCCCTGCCGCGACGAGCATCCACTGCTCATGACGCTCAAGGACATTTCAGACGTACGCCTGTTCGGCATCAACCAGAACGACGCGCCGGAAAATGCCCGCGCATTCCTTGCCGAACTGGGCAATCCCTATGATGCAGTCGGCGCCGATCGCAATCGTCGGGTATCGATCGATTGGGGGGTCTATGGTGTCCCTGAAACCTTCGTGGTCGATGCCAATGGCATCATCACCTTCAAGCATGTCGGCCCGCTCTCGCCCGATGCCTTTGAGAACGAACTCCTGCCCGCCATTGCTGCCGCACAAGCCAGAAGTGATCGCTGAATAACCCGTTCAGCTTCAGTTCAGCCGCCGACCGCCACATTGCCGGCATTGTTGTTGTGTTGAAAGCGTACCATGTTGACCGCGATCGAGAGATTTGCCCGTGACGAGGCTGGTGTTACCCCCGTCGAATATGGCCTGATCGCCGCCATTCTGGTGGTCTTTGCCACCGTGGCCGTGTCTGCTGCCGGCTATAATATCCACGACCTGATCAGCATCACCAACTAGCCGTCTTGCCAGCTAGAAATCGCTGGTCAGCCCCTTGATCTCCCAGTCACCATAGCGACCCGGCTCAAGCCCGCCGCGCCCGCCCAGTTCCTTTTGAGCAAACGCACCCTTGGCATCAATGGCCTGGCGGCGCGCTTGTGCTTCAGCCAATGCCCGTTGCGCCGCCGGGGTCAACGGCGGGCGCGGTGCTGCTTCGGTGATGTCATCTGGGCTATTGTCGTCGCTCATGGTCATATCCGCATTACGTTTTGGTCATGCGCTTGCATGCAACCTGTCCCGACCCAACATAATTGTTCAAGACCACGAACCCAAGGGCTCCTGATGTTCAATGCGTTACGGACCACGGTCCTGCTGGCCGCGCTGACCGCGCTGTTCATGACCGTTGGCTATTTTATCGGCGGCACCAGCGGCATGATGATCGCCTTCATCTTTGCCCTGGTTACCAATATTTTTGGCTATTGGAACTCTGACAAGCTGGTTCTGCGCATGCAAAATGCCGTTCCGGTCGAGCGCAGCCGCGTGCCTGAGCTCTACGACATGGTCGATGTGCTCTCGCGCAAGGCGGGCATTCCCACCCCCGCCGTCTATCTGATCCAGTCAGACCAGCCCAATGCCTTCGCGACGGGCCGCAATCCGCAAAACGCTGCCGTTGCGGTATCGGCCGGCCTGCTCAAGCATCTCGATACGCGCGAAGTCGCCGCCGTGGTCGCCCATGAGCTGGCCCACATTCGCAACCGCGATACCCTGACCATGACCATCACCGCGACCTTTGCCGGTGCCATTTCCGCACTGGCGCAGTTCGGCCTGTTCTTTGGTGGCGGCAATCGCGACAACCCCATGGGTGGCATTGGTCGCCTGCTGATGGTGTTTCTGGCCCCATTGGCCGCCATGCTGGTACAAATG
The DNA here is from genome assembly GCF_018334155.1 of Devosia litorisediminis. Classification (NCBI taxonomy): domain Bacteria; kingdom Pseudomonadati; phylum Pseudomonadota; class Alphaproteobacteria; order Hyphomicrobiales; family Devosiaceae; genus Devosia; species Devosia litorisediminis. Next base: position 339,910 of record NZ_JAGXTP010000003.1, read on the forward strand.
GCCGTCAGCCGCACGCGCGAATATGAGGCCGATCGTATCGGCGCCGAGATCTCCAGCGACCCGTTGGCGCTGGCTTCAGCCCTGCACAAGATCGCCAGTCTGGCTGGTCGGCAGGTCAATGTCGCCGCCGAGCGCAATCCGGCCATGGCCCATATGTACATCATCAACCCGCTCTCGGGTCAGCGCATGGACAATCTGTTTTCGACCCATCCCGACACAGGCAATCGCATTCAAGCGCTGCGCAAGCTTGCAGCTTCAGGCTATGTGGACGATAAGAGCCCTAGGCCTCAGCCACGCCCAGCCCCGACCACCGGTCGGCACAGCGGCGGCGGCTGGCGCGTGCCAACCGTCGGACGAACCGACGAGGATGGCGGACAACGCGGTCCCTGGGGATAGAATCAAGCGTGGCGTACAAACCTGAACCGGCGGGGCTCAAGCTCCGCCTTATTGCCGCACAGCGGCTGAAGTCCGTTTTGGCGAGCGACAATTTCGTCCCGCTTGGGGCCACCGATCTCGCCGATGGGCGCGACCGTGCGCTGGCCAATCGGCTGATCACCACCGCCCTACGACGTCAGGGTCAGCTCAATTTCATCATTCATGCGCTGCTTGAAAAAGGCATGCCCGGCAAGTCAGGCACCTTCGAAGCCGTGCTGCGCCTGAGCCTGGCACAGTTGGTCTTCCTGCCCGATCTGGGAGCCCATAGCGCGCTGTTTCTGGCTGTTGAAGCCACCAAGCGCGACCCCAAGGCGCGCCATCTTTCTGGTTTGATGAATGCTGTGCTGCGCAACGCCCAGGCCAATTCGGCCAAGTTCGGCATGCTCAGCGACGATCTGCTCATCCCCGACACCTTTGGCGACACCTGGCTCACCGCCTACGGCGAAGAAGCCATCGATGCCTTTTCCGACGCCCTGCTGGCTGGCGCTGCGCTTGATCTGACCCTCAAGGATGACGATCAGGACCTGATCGATTCCCTGGGTGCCGAGCGTGTCATCGCGGACACGGTACGCATTGAAGAGCGCGATCGCCCTGTGGAGGCCCTGCCCGGCTTTGCCGAAGGCCGCTGGTGGGTGCAGGACGCAGCCTCTGCGATCCCCGCCCGTCTGCTGGGCCTGGAACCCGGCGCGCGTGTTCTGGACCTGTGCGCCGCCCCCGGCGGCAAGACTGCCCAGCTCATCAAGGCTGGCTATGAAGTGACAGCGCTTGATGCCGATGCCAAGCGCATGGAGCGTCTCAGCGAGAACCTGACACGCCTCAACTACACCGCCGAGACCGTTGTCGCCGACGCTGGAAAATTCGAGCCGCCATCGCCCTTCAAGGGCGTACTGCTGGACGCACCCTGCTCAGCCACCGGCACCTTCCGCCGTCACCCCGAGGTCATCTGGCATCGCTCCGTGGGCGACGTCGCCGGCCGCGTACGGCTGCAGCGGGCCCTGCTGACCAACGCCTTGCGCTGCCTTGATCGTGACGGAGTGCTCATCTATTGCGTGTGTTCGCTTGAACCAGCGGAAGGTGAAGAACAGGTTGATTGGGCCCTCCAATCGCTGCCTGGGCTGAAGCTTTTGCCAATCAAGCCCGAGGAAATGGTTGGCTTGGAGGCCGCCGTTTCCGCCAAGGGGCTGGTGCGGACCCATCCTGGCATGATGCCCGGGGGACGCGCAGGTGGCATGGATGGCTTCTTCGTGGCGCGCTTTGGCCGCAACGAGATAGGGTGATCGACTGGCGCTGAGGGGAAGGCGTCAAATTAGGAACTGATCATTGACGGGCAGACAAACAACGACGCAGGCCTCAGCCGCGGCGGACGCTAGCAGCACGATGCTGCCCAGGCTCGGCTATGCCGTGCGGCGCCTTGCCTATGGCTTGGCCGATACGTTTGTCACCCTGCCCATTCTGCGCTGGACCTGGCGCGGCCTGGCCGACGATGCGTTTTCTGGCGAACTGCACGAGTTCCGGCCCACCGATCGCGAGGCGGTGCGCGACATGATGGCGGGCCGCTATCTGCTGGCCAGCAAACTTATCGAGACCCATGGTGTGTCGCCCTTTGCGCTTGAAGTGGATCACACCGACTGGTGGTTCAACCTGCATGGCTTTGCCTGGCTGCGTCATTTCCGCGACGTGCGTGACCCCGGCGAGCGCAATTTTGCCCGCACGCTGGTGCTCGACTGGATCGGCCGCGAAGGCCGCTTCGAGCGGGACACCTGGGCGCTGGCGCTGACAGCGCAACGCGTGCTGAACTGGTTGCGCCACCTGCCCCTGCTGCTTGAGGGGGCCACCCCCGAGCAGGCCAAGACCATCCAGCGCGTGCTCGGGGCACAGATCCAGAGCCTCAAGCTGCGCGGCCGTCTTGCGGGTGAACCCGCCGATGCGCTGTTTGCCGCCATCGCCCTGCTGGGCGCCGAGTATTGCGAACAAGGCGACCAGACAGATGTCCCCGGCCGGGTTGAGCGGCTCAACCGCCTGCTGGCGCGCCAGCTCGACACCGACGGTTTGCACCGCTCCCGCAATACCAAGCTGCAATTGCAGCTGCTGGTGGAGCTGGTCAGCGTGCGTCGCATCGCCGCCCAGATCAAATCCGAGGCTGCCCACGAACTGGCTGCCCAGATCGATCGCATGCATGAGTGCCTGGACGCCCTGACCCTGTCGAGCGGCGAGCCGGTGTACTTCAATGGCGGCGGACACCTGCCGCACGATGTGCTGATTGCCATCCAGGCCAATGCGACCGGGCATCGTCGCCGCTCCATGCTGCTTGGGGGCTATGGCATTCTGCGCGCCGGCGACGCTGTGGTGATCGCCGATTCTGGCCGCACCCCGCCACCGGGCTATGCCGGCAATGCCCATGCCAGTGCGCTGGCGCTGGAATTCTCCCATGGCAGCGAGCTGATCCTGGGCAGCTGTGGGCCCGCCCCGGCTGACCTGCCTGCCAGCAAGGCGCTGTTCCGACAGGGTGTGGCCCATTCAGCACCAACCATTGACGCCGAGGACGCGGCCACCTCCCCCGCGCCGGCCATGACACTTGCGCCTGCCGACCAATTGCTCTCGATCACCACCGCTGGCTATGCCAAGCGGTTCGGCATTGATCTTGAGCGCCGCATTACCCTGCTGTCGGGCGGCACCACTCTGGTTGGACAGGACCGCATGATCGCCCATGGCAAACCTTCGGGTCTGCTGGCCGTGCGGTTTCATCTGGCACCCGGCGTGCAGATGGAGCGCAATCGCGATGAAGGTGTAGTGCGCCTGACACTGCCCAACGGCACCGTGTGGATCTTCCTGTGGGAAGGCGCGACCTTCCGCGATGAGGAAAGCGTGCGCCAGTCGGCCTATGTCGGCCTGCACAAAACCCGGCAATTGGTGCTCGAGGCAGATGTGGCTGCCGACCGCGAGATTGCCTGGATCTTTACGCTCGAGCAGCAATAGCCAGTTGGCCTGGGCCCGGCTTCGTGCTAGCGAGCGCGCGAATTCACCTCAAATAGGGCACACACCTCATGGGCAAGACGGTCAAGGTCGGGCGCGCACTGCTTTCGGTATTCGACAAATCTGACATGGCGGATTTCGCCAGCGGGCTGAGCGCTGCAGGTGTCGAGCTCGTCTCCACTGGCGGCACACACAAGCTGATCAAGGATGCCGGTCTGCCGGTGCGAGAAATCGCCGATCTCACCGGCTTTCCCGAGATGATGGACGGCCGGGTCAAGACCCTTCATCCCAAGGTGCATGGCGGCCTGCTGGCCGTGCGCGACAAACCCGATCATGCCGCCTCCATGGCCGAACACGATATCGGCGCCATCGATCTGGTGGCCGTGAACCTCTACCCCTTCGAAAAGACCGTCGCCTCGGGCGCCGGTTATGACGATATCATCGAAAATATCGACATTGGCGGCCCCGCAATGGTCCGCTCGGCCGCCAAGAACCACGCATTTGTCACCGTTGTGGTTGATCCTGCCGACTACCCCGCCATCCTGGCCGCCATCGCCGAAACCGGCGGCGTGCCCTTCGAAATGCGCCAAAAGCTCGCGGCCAAGGCCTATGCCCGCACCGCGGCCTATGACAGCGCCATTTCAACCTGGTTCGCCAAGACCATCGACTACCCTGAAATCCCCTATCGCAGCTTTGCTGGCACCCTGCGCGAGGTCATGCGTTACGGCGAAAACCCCCATCAGTGGGCCGGCTTTTATGCCAATGGCGAGGACCGCCCCGGTGTTGCCACCGCCACCCAGGTTCAGGGCAAGACCCTGAGCTACAACAATATCAACGACACGGACGCCGCCTTTGAGCTGGTCAGCGAGTTCGATGCCGCAGACGTCGCCGCCGTGGCCATCATCAAGCATGCCAATCCGTGCGGCGTCGGCATGGCCGAGGATTTGCTGACCGCCTACCACAACGCCTTGCGCACCGATCCGGTCTCGGCCTTCGGCGGCATTGTTGCGACCAATCGCGAGATTGATGCCGCCACAGCCACTGAGATCGTCAAGGTTTTCACCGAGGTGATCGTGGCCCCTTCGGCCACCCCCGAGGCGCAGGCCATTATTGCGGGCAAGAAGAATTTGCGTCTGCTGCTGACCGGCGGTCTGGCTGACGCCAAGGCCGATGGCCTGATGGTCAAATCCGTGGCGGGTGGTCTGCTGGTGCAGTCACGCGACAATCGCAACGTCGATGACTGCGACCTCAGGGTCGTGACCAAGAAGGCCCCCACAGAGCGCGAAATGGCCGATCTGCGCCTCGCCGCCAAGGTCGCCAAGCACGTCAAGTCCAACGCCATTGTCTACGTCAAGGACGGCGCGACCGTGGGCATCGGTGCGGGCCAGATGAGCCGCGTCGATTCAGCCCTGACGGCGCATCGTAAATCCATCGATGCAGCCAAGGCTGCCGGCATTGAAGGGGCCCTGACTGCAGGTTCGGTAGCGGCTTCGGACGCTTTCTTCCCCTTCGCTGATGGGCTTGAGGCGCTGGTCGCGGCAGGTGCCACCGCCGTTATCCAGCCCGGCGGTTCGATGCGCGACGATGAAGTCATCGCCGCTGCCGATGCCGCAGGGATCGCCATGGTCATGACCGGCATGCGCCATTTCCGGCACTGATCGGCAAACCTGACCAAACCGTAATCTTCAAATGGCGGTGCGGTAAGACCTTTTTGAGATTGCCCATCTAGGTTGCTTGGGTCGCGCACCTCGCGCGGCCCTGAGGCCTGCCATGCGATTGTCTATCCCCGCCGATCTGTCTGCTCTGCTCCACACCGGCATGTGGCGCTCCATCGGCTCGCTCGGCATCAAGGTCGCCACCGCTGGCCTGACCTATTTCACCTATGTGGTGCTCTCACGCACCATGACGGCCGATGAATACGGCCACTTTGCCTTCGGTCTGGCCCTGGCCACCGTGCTGGCCATTGCCGCGGGCGTGGGTCAGCCCACTGCAATTCTGCGCCTCTGGCCCCAGCTATCCGTTGCCGGCGACAAACTCGCCGCGCTCAAGGCCGCCCAGGCTGGATCGGTTCTGACCATTCTGGCGGGGCTGGTCATTGCCGTTACGCTGTGCCTGACAGTCTTCCTGTGGGTCTCGTTTTTCCCAACCACCGATACGGCAAACCATTTTTATGGCGCCGCCTTTCTCATCCTGCCCATGGCCTTGGCCGAGTACAATTCCTCGGCCTTGCGCGCCCAGGGCTCGCTGTGGAGCGCCTTGGTGCCGCGCGACATTCTCTGGCGCATTGCCCTGCCCGCCGCCGTGCTGGCCCTGTTCAGCCTTGGCATCGTGCTGAGCGGGCCCGATGCGCTGGTGCTGTCGGCAGCCCTGCTTTCGGGCATGCTGGTGCTGCAGTTCTGGAGCGCCATGCGGCGCGGCTATGTGCTCAACCCGGCGCGTGGCGTCAGCGCGCGATACTGGAAGCAGTGGGGCGGCATCAGCCGCTGGCTGTTGCTGGGCGCGCTGATCGAAACCGCGGCGCTCAATGCCGATGTCATTCTGGTTGGCCTGATGCTCAACCTCGAAAGCTCGGGGCTCTACTTCAACGCCTTCCGCACTGCCGGCCTGATGACGCTGTTCACCTTCGCCATCGAGCTGGTGATTGCCCCGATGATCGCGCAACACTTCCATGCCGGTGAAATGCGCAAGGCCCAGGCCATCACTGCCATGGGCTCAGCGGCTGGCTTTGTGTTTTCCCTGCTGGTCTTCACCGCCTTTTTCGGTTGGGGGGACTGGATCTTGAGCTTTTTCGGCCCCAGCTATGCTGAAGGCTGGCTTGTGCTGGTCCTGCTCTCGTTCGGTCTGCTGTTTGACGCTGCCACCGGCCCCTCCAAGATTGTCATGATGATGACTGGCCATGAGCGGGCCTACGCCATGATTTTCGGCGCCATCATGGGATTGGGCTTTCTGGTTCAGATCCTGATCATCCCCACCTATGGCATTGTGGGCGCGGCCACCGCCAATATGGGCGCGCGCATCATCGCGCAGCTGGCAATTGCCCTGTGGTGCCGTCAGCGCATTGGCCTGGACACCAGCCTGCTGGGTATTCTGGCCATCAGGACCGCAACCGACCGCGCCACGGACTAGCCGAACCGTACCGGCGAGTACGGTAATGCTTGACCCCTCTGCCCCAGCGGCTTAGAACCACTCCAAACTTTACCTGCCGGAATTTTGCCATGACCAAGGCTCGCACGCTCTACGACAAGATCTGGGATGACCATCTGGTCCAGAACAATGAGGACGGAACCTCCCTCCTCTATATCGACCGGCATCTGGTGCACGAAGTGACCAGCCCGCAGGCCTTTGAGGGGCTTCGCCTCAACAGCCGCAAGGTGCGCCACCCCGAGCGTACATTGGCCGTGGTGGATCACAACGTGCCCACCTCGGACCGCACACACGGCATCGACAATCCCGAATCCAAGCTGCAGGTCGACACGCTGGCCGAAAACGCCCGCGAGTTCGGCGTCGAGTATTTCAACGAGCTCGACAAGCGTCAGGGCATTGTCCACATCGTGGGTCCCGAACAGGGCTTTACCCTGCCCGGCATGACAATTGTATGCGGCGACAGCCATACCTCGACCCATGGCGCCTTTGGCGCGCTGGCGCACGGTATCGGCACTTCCGAAGTCGAGCACGTTCTGGCCACCCAGACGCTCATCCAGCAGAAGGCCAAGAACATGCTGGTGCGCGTGGATGGCAAGCTGCCCCCCCACGTCACTGCCAAGGACATCATCCTGGCCATCATCGGCGAGATCGGCACGGCTGGCGGCAATGGCCACGTCATTGAGTTCGCTGGCGAAGCCATTCAGGCCCTGTCCATGGAAGGCCGCATGACGGTCTGCAACATGACCATTGAAGGCGGCGCCCGCGCTGGCCTGATTGCCCCCGACCAGACCACGTTTGACTACGTCCAGGGCCGCAACCGCGCGCCAACGGGCAAGGCCTGGGACATGGCGCTGGACTATTGGAAGACGCTCTACACCGATGAAGGCGCTGTCTATGACAAGGTTGTAGTGCTTGACGCTGCCAACCTGCCGCCCATCGTATCCTGGGGTTCTTCGCCTGAAGACGTCATCGCGGTAACCGGCGCAGTGCCCAATCCCGATGACATCGCCGACGAAAACAAGCGGGCCTCCAAATGGCGCGCGCTGGAATATATGGGTCTCAAACCCGGCACCAAGATCACCGACATCACCGTTGACCGCGTCTTTGTTGGCTCGTGCACCAATGGTCGTATCGAAGATCTGCGCGCAGCAGCCAAGCTGCTCGAAGGCAAGACTGTTCACCCATCGGTCAGCGCCATGGTCGTGCCCGGCTCCGGTCTGGTCAAGGAACAGGCCGAGGCTGAAGGCCTCGACAAGATCTTCAAGGATGCCGGCTTTGACTGGCGCGAGCCCGGTTGCTCGATGTGCTTGGCCATGAACGACGACAAGCTCAAGCCGCAGGAACGCTGCGCCTCGACCTCGAACCGTAATTTCGAGGGTCGTCAGGGCTTTAAGGGGCGTACCCATCTGGTGTCCCCCACCATGGCGGTCGCCGCAGCGGTCACCGGTCACTTCGTCGACATCCGCGATTGGCAGTAAGCCACTCAGACTGGGCGGCGCGCCACGCGCCAACCCTGGACGACATTGAAGCTCTGGCGAGTCAGGCCTTGGCCGACTTGCCCGAGCCTTTCAGATCTCTGGCCGCCGATGTGACCTGCGCGGTCGCCGAATTTGCCCCGGACGACGTGCTGGCGGAGTTCGGCATGCAAAGCCCGTTCGAGCTGATGGGTCTGTTCACCGGCATCGGGCTGGCACAGGACGGGTCCACCCCACAGACCGGACAATTGCCCAATACTGTCTTCCTCTATCGTCGGGCTATTCTCGACTATTGGTCAGAGCATGACGACAATACCTTGGGAGAAGTCGTCACGCACGTGCTGATCCATGAGCTCGGACATCATTTCGGCTTTTCCGACGACGACATGGATGCTATCGAAGCGGCAGCCGACGCTCCCTGATCCGGCTAATTTTACTTCAATTTTATTTAGATTTCTCAGTCATGAGCCGCCAGTTGTTAAGGTAAACAACGGGTAAACATTGGGATTCCCCACAATATCACTATATCTGCCAGACAACGCCTGTCGGCCTCGCAAAAGGGGAAGTCGGGCGCGTATTTCAAATGTTGTGGGAAGCAGCCAATGACAACCCGAGCCAAGACCAATCTGAAGATCGTTCAGCCTGAAATTGAACAGATGGAAGCTATCATGCAGGAAGCGTCCAAGCAGACCGCGCCCATGGTGCAGCGTCTGGCCGCGCACCGCGACCGGATCGACATGGCCGTCAAGGAACTCGAAAGCGAGCGTTTTGAATTGCTGTCGCGTCGTGACCTTGTGCGCCGCCAGGCCGAAGCTGTTGAACAGGGCCTGACGATGCATATCGATGATATTGAAGCGACGATGCGCCTGTACGAAGCCGGCCTCAACTCACTCGCGACGCCTGAGTGAGCCGGGCGACCTACTGGAGGCGATGAACCGCCGAAATGCGAGCCTGCCTGCTAAAGCCTGATTTTATTTAGACTTTTCGACAAACTCGAATTCCGCTTCATTGCCTCCAGACGGATCGTCCGACACCCGCACGGCGAGATTGTTCGCATCGAGCGCGTCGAACCACTCGTCCCAGCTGACAAGCTGAAATCCACCAATCCGGTCCGGGCCCTCATTGCCGTCCGTATTGATCTCGTACTGGCCAAAGGTCAGCTGCAGCAACGTCCGGCTGCCACTGCCATCGGGCACCTCCATCAGCATCGGGTTGCCACCGCGCGCCGCGGCCCATTCGCGAATTTCATTGCGGTCCGTCAAAGTCTTGGCCATTGCGTACGCTCCTTGGTGTGTGCTGTTCCAACAATCGCTTTATCTGCCGTTGGTTCCGCGGCAATTCCCAATCCGGGCGTTGCCTGCTAAGAGCACCTTAGACCGCTCGGAGCTGCCATGACCACCCAGAACCCCAATCGTATCCTGCTCGGCCAGATCGGCGCCGCCCATGGCATCAAGGGCGCCGTCCGTATCGCCTCCCATACCCAGGATCCCACTGATATCGGCAGCTACGGGCCCCTTGAAACCGACCGCCCCGGGCTGACCATCACCATCTCCAAACTGCGTCTGCACAAGAATGTGGTCGTTGCTCACATCAAGGGCATCAATGACCGCAACACCGCCGAAACGCTTAATGGCGTTGGTCTTTACGTTGATCGCGCACGGCTGCCCGAGCCAGAAGATGACGAAGATTTCTACCACGCTGATCTGATCGGCCTTGAGGCCCGCATCGCCTCCGGCCAGATCATCGGACAGGTCTCCGCCATTCCCAATTTTGGCGCCGGCGACCTCATTGAAATACGCGACCCCAATAGCGGCGATACCTTCCTGTACCCCTTCACCAAGGCAGTGGTACCCACCATCCGCATTGCCGAAGGTTTTTTGGTCATCGAAGTGCCGCTTGACGCTGAAGAGGGCGGGGAAGAACCCGATTGAGTTTTTCAGCCTCCATCATCACGCTGTTTCCCGAGCTGTTTCCCGGCCCGCTGGGTGCATCGGTTCTGGGGCGGGGCCTGTCCGATGGGCTCTGGTCGCTTCAGGCCACCCAATTGCGTGACTTTGCCACCGATCGTCACCGCAGCGTCGACGCCACCCCTTCAGGTGGCGGCGCCGGCATGGTGCTCAAGCCCGATGTTTTGGCCAAGGCAATCGACACCGTGGCGCCTCAGGGCGATCCGCGTCCGCGCATCCTGATGTCCCCGCGTGGCAAGCCCCTTACCCAGAAGCGCGCGCGCGAACTGGCGCTTGGCCCTGGCGCAGTGATTGTCTGTGGTCGCTTTGAGGGCATCGACCAGCGCGTCATAGACGCCCGTGCGCTCGAGGAAATCTCCATCGGGGACTATGTGCTGGCAGGTGGCGAAGTAGCCGCCATGGTGCTGCTGGAGGCCGTTGTGCGGCTCATCCCCGGTGTGCTCGGCGGCGCTGACAGCCATGCCGATGAGAGCTTTGAGAACGGCCAACTCGAATACCCCCAATATACCCGTCCGCAGAGCTTTGAGGGCGTCGACATCCCGCCGGTGCTGACCTCGGGTGATCACGGCAAGATTGCCAAATGGCGCGCCGAACAAAGCCTGGAGTTGACCCGCGCGCGACGGCCAGACCTTCTGGACCCGCGCAAGTCATAAACCGCACACAAACTCTAGACTCTTGGCCGGTTTTCCCCTATAGCCGCGCCACTATCCGCGTGTCGGGCTAATCGGACCTGTCACGCACCAACAAAAAGACGACCAAACTCCGTTACCAACCAAGACCGGGCGATCGGGCTGCAAGGCTCGAATAAACGCTCCTTTGAAAAGATTCAGAACGGAATCACCATGTCCAGCATCATCGAACAGCTCGAAGCCGAGCAGATGGCAGCGGTCGCCGAAAAGCGCCAGCTTCCTGAATTCACCCACGGCGACACCGTCAAGGTGTGGGTCCGTATCACTGAAGGCGCCAAGGAGCGTCTGCAGGCCTATGAAGGCGTTGTCATCGCTTTCAACGGCGGCGGCCTGATGGAATCATTCACCGTGCGCAAGATTTCGTACGGCGAAGGCGTTGAGCGCGTATTCCCGCTCTACTCCCCCAACGTGGCTTCGGTTGAAGTTCTCAAGCGCGGTAAGGTTCGTCGCGCCAAGCTGTACTACCTGCGCGATCGTCGCGGTAAATCGGCTCGTATTTTCGAATCGACCAATTCGCGTACCAAGAAGATCCAGGATTCCGAGCGCACTGCAGCCGTTGCTGCCAAGGAAGCTCGTGAAGCCGAGAAGATCGCCGCTGCAGAGGCTTTTGCCGCTGAGCAGGCAGCCAAGGATGCCGAGGCCGCAGCAGCAGCTGCAGCCGCCGAGCAGGCCGCTGCTGCTGAAGCCGCGCCAGCCGACGCCGAGCCAAAGGCTGAATAGGCTTTTGCCGTCAGCCGCTCAGGCTTGAGCGAACAAATTTTGCAAAGCCCGGCCCCGCAAGGTGTCGGGCTTCTTGCTGGCGCACTGTCACCGATTCACGTGAAACGCTCTCGATAAGCCGCCAATTCCGGCTTTACCTCACTGCGCGCCTCCGCGATAAGAAGGCCCCGCTTGCGTCAAAGGCCCGTCATGTCCGTCTCCATCGTCACCTGGAACATCAATTCGGTTCGCTTGCGCCTGCCCATGGTGCTTGATTTCATCAACCAGTATCAGCCCGATGTGTTGATGCTGCAGGAAATCAAATGCACCAATGACCAGTTTCCTGCCAAGGCCTTCGCCGATGCCGGCTATCCCCATCAGGCTGTGCATGGACAGAAGGGCTATCATGGCGTCGCCACCATCTCTAAATTCCCGCTGACCAACGTCTCCAGCCGGGTTTTCTGCGAGATTGAGGAATCACGCCACGTCTCTGCCCGCCTCGATTTCGGTCGCGGCCCGCTCACCGTGCACAATTTCTATATTCCGGCCGGCGGTGACGAGCCCGATGTCGAGATCAACCCCAAGTTTAAGCACAAGATGGGGTTCCTCAGTGAACTGACCAGCTGGTTTCAGGAGCCTGACTTTTCACGCGGTCATCTGATCGCCGGTGATTTCAACATTGCCCCGCATGAGAACGACGTCTGGAGCCACAAACAGCTGCTCAAGGTTGTCAGCCACACCCCGCTTGAGACCGAAACGCTCGACGCCATTCTCAATGGCGGCCACGGCTGGACCGATCTGGTGCGCAAGCACCTGCCCCATGATCAAAAGCTGTATTCCTGGTGGAGCTATCGCGGCAAGGACTGGGAAGCCTCTGATCGCGGCCGTCGGCTCGACCATATCTGGTCAACCGGTGACGTTGCCGATCACTGCATCGGGGCCGAAATCATCAAGCCGGCGCGCGGCTGGACGGAAAAGCCCAGCGACCACGTACCGGTCATCGCCCGTTTCGCCGGGGTCTAGACAACGCGTTGATGTCTTAGATTAGTCCTGGCCTGCGCGCATGCGCCGGCCCAATGGCTCCAGCGCGCCCAGATAGCTGCCCAGATCGCGCTCGATCCGCGCCACCGCGCGTTGCGCCAGGTCCGGCGATTGCTGGACCAGCTTGAGAAAGGCCGTGCGCGGCACAAAAAGCGTCTCGCAATCGGTGACAGCGGTGAACGTGACGAGGCGCGGCTTGTCCAATATCAGCGCCATTGCCGATACCACACTGCCAGGTTCTGAGATCGCATAGGGCTTGTTGGCCCCCTTGCCTTCCGGCCTGGCCTTGAGCGTACCAGAGATCAGCACATGGGCGCCCAGCGGCGTATCGCCGGACTGGTAGATAACCGCATCGGGATCGTAGTGCCGACGTGTGCCCGCAAACGCCAACAAGCGGCGCTGCTCATCATCGCAAATATCGAAAAATTCGGCCTGCGCCAGCGCGGCGTCCGCCTCGTCCCTGATCATAAGCCCCAATCCGAATGCACTACGGCCCCGCCAAAGCGGAGCCGTTTCATCCTATAGGGCATTTTACGCGCATTTATACCCGATTTTGTGTTTGCGCCCCGCCGTCCACGGCTTTCACGGCTTTCACGGCACCAGACGGTAACCGCCCTCTTCGGTAACCAGCAAACGGGCGTTGGACGGGTCGCGCTCGATCTTCTGACGCAGCCGGTAGATATGGGTTTCCAGCGTATGGGTGGTGACCCGGTTATTGTAGCCCCACACTTCCTTGAGCAGGATATCGCGCGACATGGTCTTGGGGCCCTGACGATACAGGAACTTCAGGATCGCTGTTTCCTTGTCGGTCAGGCGCACCTTGTTGCCGTCATTGGTCTCGAGAACCTTCGCTGACGGCTGGAAGCTGTAGGGTCCAATCGTGAAGACCACATCTTCGCTCTGGTCATGCTGGCGCAGCGCCGCATTGATGCGGGCCAACAGCACGGGAAAACGGAATGGCTTGGTCAGATAGTCATTGGCGCCCGAATCCAGCCCACGAATCTGGTCGGCATCGCTATCATGGCCGGTCAGCATCAGAATCGGGCTGTTATAACCCTCTGCGCGCAGGACCTTGACGGCTTCACGGCCATCCATGTCGGGCAGTCCGACATCGAGAATGGTAAGGTCAATATTGTTTTCGCGCGTCGACTTGAGCGCATCATTGGCCGTTTCGGCCTGCAGGATCTCAAAATCCGGGAGCGTTTCGAGCTGCTCGACCAGGGTTTGACGCAGGTCCGCATCATCGTCCACTAGCAGAATGCGTCGCTTGTTCATTGTTTTCTCCGGTCTTTTTGCGTCGACCTGCCCAACGGTCACAATATTGCGACCGGTTTTTGGCCTGCCAATCACAACGGCGTTATCCTGAACAACAACGTGCCCGCCCCCGGAGAAGTTGCAGGCAATCAGCCGGTAATGACAATATTTCTTGGCTCAGGCCTCAATTATCGTGGGCCGGTGACCAAACAAAGCCGATCCCACCCGCACATGGGTTGCCCCCATACCGATGCCAACCTCGAAATCGCCACTCATGCCCATAGACAGCTGACTGACACCCGCCGCCTGTCCCAACGCTACCATCTGGGCGAAATAGGGGCCGGGGGGCACGCCGTCGGGGGGAATGCACATCAGCCCGACAATGTTAAGCCCGTGCTCGTCCCGGCAGCGCTGCACGAACCCAGCTGCCTCAGCGGGCGCAACGCCGGCCTTTTGCTCTTCAAGCCCGATATTGACCTGCACAAAGCACGGCAATTGTCGTCCCGCGCGGTCCATTTCTTCCGCCAGAACGCCGGCCAGCTTGTTACGATCAACTGTTTCAATCACATCGAACAGCGCCACCGCCTCGCGCGCCTTGTTGGTCTGCAATGGGCCGATCAGGTGCAGCTCGACATCACTGAAGCGCTCACGCAGCCCTGGCCATTTCTGACTGGCTTCCTGCACCCGGTTCTCGCCGAAAACCCGCTGTCCAGCTTCCAGAAAAGGCGCAATTGCCTCGGCGGGGAAGGTCTTGGATACCGCGACCAGCGTCACCCGATCAGGCGGCGGTCCGAAGCGGTCTTTGGCCTTTGCGATCCGCTCATTGATCGCGGCGAGATTGCTGGCGGCACTGGCTTCCATGCTTTCGCCCTGTTCCTGTTGACCTAGCGGGGTATTTCTGGTGATGGTCCGGTAGACAAAATCCCCCATAAACGCAAGCCGCTCTGGACCTTCCAGCGTGCATTGCGACATTCACCCGAGGACGAGCCAAGTGAGCGGCGAACGCTACAATCCGCGCGAGATGGAACCCAAATGGCAGCAGGTCTGGGATCAGGCCAAAAGCTTTGTCACATCCAATGATGACCCGCGCGAACCCTATTACGTCCTTGAGATGTTCCCCTACCCTTCGGGGCGCATCCACATGGGTCATGTCCGCAACTACTCCATGGGCGATGTGGTAGCGCGCTATCACCGCGCCAAGGGCAAGAATGTGCTCCATCCCATGGGTTGGGATGCGTTCGGTCTGCCAGCGGAAAACGCCGCAATCGAGCGCAACACCCATCCGGGCACCTGGACGCGCCAGAATATCGCCTCGATGAAGGCACAGTTGCAGTCCATGGGTCTGGCGATCGACTGGACCCGCGAGATCGCCACCTGCGAGCCGGAATACTACCAGCACCAGCAGGCCATGTTCATCGACATGATGGAAGCGGGCCTGGTCACGCGCAAACAGTCCAAGGTCAACTGGGACCCCATCGACATGACCGTGCTGGCCAATGAGCAGGTCATTGACGGTAAGGGCTGGCGCTCGGGCGCCCCTGTGGAACAGCGCGAACTGACCCAGTGGTTCTTCAAGATTTCCGATTTTGCCGAGGATCTGCTCGCCGGGCTTGATACGCTCACCGAATGGCCTGAAAAAGTACGCGTCATGCAGCGTAACTGGATCGGCAAGTCCGAAGGCCTGCGCCTGCTGTTCGCACTGGTTGAGGGCAATCAGACCAACGCCAAGTCGATCGAGGTTTTCACCACCCGTCCCGACACCATCTTTGGCGCCTCTTTCATCGCGCTCTCAGCCGATCATCCGCTGGCCACCCAGCTGGCTGCCGACAATGCCGAACTGACCGCCTTCATCGCTGAGTGCCATGCTCAGGGCACTGCGACAGAAACCCTTGAAAAGGCAGAGAAAAAAGGCGTCTTCACCGGCCTGCACGTGCAGCACCCGGTGATCGAGGGCGCTACTCTGCCCGTCTATGTCGCCAATTTCGTATTGATGGATTACGGCACCGGCGCCATTTTCGGCTGTCCTGCCCATGATCAGCGCGATCTGGATTTCGCGCGCCGTTATGACCTGCCGGTCAAGCCCGTGGTGCTGCCCAGCGGCGCCGATGCCGCGAGCTTTGCCGTCGCCAACGAAGCCTTTACCGATGCCGGCACCATCTTCAATTCCGGCTTTCTGGATGGACTGACCATTGACGAGGCCAAAAAGGCCGCAGCGGCCCATTTCGAGGCCCGCACCGTCGACGGCAAGCCGCAGGGCACGGTCGAGGTCAATTACCGTCTGCGCGACTGGGGTGTCTCTCGCCAGCGCTATTGGGGTTGCCCGATCCCCGTGATCCATTGCGAGGTCTGTGGCACCCTGCCCGTGCCCAAGAAGGATCTTCCTGTCGTGCTGCCTGAGGATGTCAGCTTCGACAAACCCGGCAATGCGCTTGATCATCACCCCACCTGGAAGCACGTCAACTGTCCGCAATGCGGCGGCGCAGCGCGGCGTGAAACCGATACCATGGACACCTTTGTGGATTCGTCCTGGTACTATACCCGCTTCACCGCACCGCATGCGGCGACGCCAACCGTGCCCGAGATTGCCAATCGCTGGCTACCGGTCGATCAGTATATTGGTGGCGTCGAGCATGCGATCCTGCACCTGCTCTATTCGCGCTATTTCACGCGCGCCATGAAGGCGACGGGCCATGTGGGGCTCGACGAGCCGTTCAAGGGCCTGTTCACCCAGGGCATGGTCACCCACGAAACCTATAAGTCGCCCAAGGGCGAATGGGTGGCGCCGGCCGATATTGTGGTCGAGACCAATGGCGAAACGCGTAGCGCCAAGCACCTCAAATCGGGCGAGGCGATTGCCATCGGCTCGGTCGAAAAAATGAGCAAATCCAAGAAAAACGTCATCGACCCCGATGAGATCGTCGCGACCTATGGCGCCGATACCGCGCGCTGGTTCATGCTTTCGGATTCTCCCCCGGAGCGCGATGTGCAGTGGACCGAATCCGGCGTCGAAGGCGCCAGCCGCTTCCAGCAGCGCGTCTGGCGTCTGGTTGGTGAAACGATCGAGATCGTTAAACAGTCTTCCCAGACTGTTCGCGTAAAAGACGACGACGAGGGGCTGGCGCTGCGCAAGATCATCCATCGCGCGGTGCACAATGTCGGCGCCGATATCGAAGGCCTGCGCTTTAACCGCGCTGTGGCCCAGATCTATGAACTCACCAACGCTTTGGTGCGGGCCGAAGGTATTTGCGCCGTGGCACCTGCCAGCCGCCTGGCGGCACTGGAGCTTGGTGTTTCCCACCTGATCCAGTTGATTGCGCCGATGATGCCGCATCTGGCCGAAACCTGCTGGGAAGCCCTGGGCAAGACTGGCCTTGTGGCCGACGCCCCCTGGCCTGACGTCGATGAGAGCCTTCTCGTCGACAATGATGTGACGCTGCCCATCCAGTTCAACGGCAAGCGCCGCGGCGAAATCACTGTTGCCAAGGGCATGCCGGCCGCCGAAGTGGAGAAACTTGTCTTGTCTATGGACGAGATTATCCGCATTCTTGACGGCAAGGCTCCAAAAAAGATCGTCATCGTCCCGGACAGGATCGTCAATGTCGTTGTCTAACGCGCTTCGCCGCACGGTTCTGGCTGGTTTCATGCTCGGCATCGGTGCGGCGCTGGGCGGCTGCAGCTTCTCCCCGGTCTATAGTGGCACCTTGGCGAGCCAGCCTTCGCTGAACCTCGCCTATGCCAAGCCTGCTAATCGCCTCGAACAGCTGATCTATCAAGAACTAGCCCTGCGCTTGGGCGAATCGACCTCGGAAACCGCCCCGCTCGCCACCGTCTCGGCGAGTGCCGGTGGCGGCGACATGCTGGTTACCGGTAACCCCAGCCCCGCCATTCCGGTTGAGGTTAAGGTCACCGCGACCCTGACAATTACGGCACGCGACGGCAGCGACGCCGAGGCGCGCAGCTTCACCCGGACTGCGTCGGCGAACTATACCCGCTCGGGCCAGATCGTGGCTGATAATGCCGCCGCCGATGAAGCGGTAGAACGCGCCGCCAGAGGCGCTGCCGAATCATTGCGTTTGGCCGTTTTGGCAGGTCTGAACCGCTAATGGCGGCACTGAAGGCCCATGAGGTTGCACGCTTTCTCACGCGCCCGGACGTTGATGAGGGTATCTTCCTGGCCTACGGGCCTGATGCCGGTCTGGTACGCGAGACAGCACAGCGCCTGATCCGAAAATTGAGCGGCGACGACCCCGAACAGGCCAGCATCGTGACCCTGGATGGTTCCGAAGTTGATGCTGATCCATCTATTCTCGCAGTCGAAGCGAAGACCATCTCCCTGTTTGGCGGCAAGCGTATTGTCCGTGTCCGTGGCGCGGGCAAGTCACTGGTTATGACCCTCACTGAACTGCGTGACGATATGCAAGGCGCCTCTATCGTGCTCGAGGCTGGCAATCTCCCTCCCAGAGACGCCCTGCGAGCCCTTGTGGAGGCTGCAAAGAACGGCCGGGCCCTTCCTTGCTATCCCGACAGCGATGAGGCGCTGGCGGCCCTTATACGAGACACGTTCAACCAACAGGGTATTCGTGTGGACGCCGACGTCGTCGGTACACTGCGCGAAATCCTCGGTAATGATCGCGAAATCACCCGTCGCGAACTCGAAAAGCTCTGCCTCTACGCTGCCGCGAGCAAGGAGCTTTCACGCGAGGACGTGCTATTGCTCTGTGCCGATAACGGTATGCTGGTGATAGACGCCATTCTGGACGCAACTGGCGGCGGCCATGCCGAGCGGCTCGAACTGGCGCTCAATCGCGCCCTGTCGTCAGCCGTTGATCCGCAGCGATTACTGCGTATGTGTATGATTCATTTTGATAATTTGCGCCGTTGGCGGACCGAAGTGGATGCCGGGAAGGCGCCGCGGGCCGTGCTGGACGGCCAACGCCCCAAGCCACACTTCTCCCGCATTGGCGCTCTAGAGCAGCAATTGCGACTCTGGTCCGATAATGCGCTGGCGACGGCAAGCGCCCGCATTCTGCAGACGACCGCCGACACCCGCCGCCGGCCGGGTCTGGCCGAACCGGCCTTGCGGCGCACCTTGCTGGCGATATGCATGATGGCAGCGGCCCGCTAGGCCCGCCGCAGCGTTTCACGTGAAACTAGTTCGAGCCGGTCAGCTTGAGGCAGATACCATCAAGCTGCTCCAGCGTCTTGTAGCGTATTTCAAGCTTGCCGCCACGATCGCCGTGTGAAAGCGAAACCGACAGACCCAGGGCATCTGCCAGACGCCGCTCAAGCGCCACGGTATCCGGGTCTCGCACGCTCGCCGATGCACTGGGTTTCTTTGTCCCGGCAATGTCGCGCTGCTGGCTCAATGCCTCTGCATCCCGCACCGACAACCCCCCGGACACGATCTGCCGCGCCAGCGTAGCCGGATCCTCAGCCGTAATCAGCGTCCGCGCATGACCGGCCGTCAGCGATCCACTCGACACCATTTCACGCACGTCTTCGGGGAGGCGCAGCAGACGCAGCGTATTGGCCACGTGAGAGCGGCTCTTGCCGATCACCTGGGCCAGATCCTGCTGGGTATATTCAAACTGTTCGATCAGTTGACCATAACCCATAGCTTCTTCGAGCGGATTGAGATCGGCACGCTGCACATTCTCGATAATCGCGAGTTCAAGCGCTTCCTTGTCATTCACGTCGCGAATGATAACGGGTACGTCATGCAGTCCAGCGCGCTGCGAGGCGCGCCACCGGCGTTCACCCGCGATCAGCTCAAAGATGTTGGGATCGTCGCTCGGACGCACCAGCAGGGGCTGCATCACACCCTTCTCGCGAATCGAGTTCGTGAGTTCTTCCAGCTGCTCGTCATTGAAGGTGCGGCGGGGATTGGACCGGTTAGCGATGATGAAATCAACCGGTAGGCGCTTGATTCCGCCCGATTCGGTGACGCGTGCACCCTCGACAGTGGCCATATCGCCAATCAGGGCGGCCAGCCCGCGGCCAAGACGTGTGGGTTTTTCGTTCATGGACGGGCTCCTATGCCGCGTTGAGCTGCCGCTCGCGGCGGATCACTTCGGTTGCCAGCCGCAAATAGGCCTGGCTGCCGGCACATTTCAAATCATAAAGCAAAGCGGGCTTGCCATAGGAGGGCGCCTCCGACAAGCGGACATTGCGTGGAATGACCGTGTCATAGACCAGCGACCCCATTTCGCTGCGCACGTCGTGCAGCACCTGTTCACTCAGATTATTGCGCTTGTCGAACATGGTCATCACCACACCCTGGATCGACAGCCGTGGATTGAGCGTCGAGCGAATCTGCTCGATGGTCTGCAGCAGCTGGCTAAGACCCTCCAGCGCGAAAAACTCACACTGCAGCGGCACAAGCACCGCGTCTGCTGCGACCAGAGAGTTCACCGTCAACAGGTTCAGTGATGGGGGGCAATCAATCAGGATATAGGAGACCGGCTTCTCATTGATCGTCAAATCACCAAGCTGCTTGAACGCATTACGCAGTTTGAAGGCACGATCCCCATGTTCTGCAATGGTCAGCTCAACGCCGAGCAAATCCATCGTCGAGGGCACAATGGCCACGTTGGGAACGCTGGTCATGATGGCTGCTTCGGCGACCG
This sequence comes from Devosia litorisediminis, assembly GCF_018334155.1. Taxonomy (NCBI): domain Bacteria; kingdom Pseudomonadati; phylum Pseudomonadota; class Alphaproteobacteria; order Hyphomicrobiales; family Devosiaceae; genus Devosia; species Devosia litorisediminis. Next base: position 360,213 of record NZ_JAGXTP010000003.1, read on the forward strand.
TCGCTTCGCCGACCAGCAGATCATAGGATGAAACCTCGCGATCCGTCCGCGAAATGCCCAGCCCCGTGGACGCATTGCCCTGCGGGTCAAGGTCCACGATCAGGACGCGTTCGCCGATGGCAGCCAATGCCGTGGCAAGGTTGATGGCCGTCGTGGTCTTACCCACGCCACCCTTTTGATTGGCCAGTGTCAGGATACGGGGCGCCACTATCGGCCTCCAGCTCGTTCGCCGCTAACTTACTGATTTCGCTTTCAAATCCGAAAGCGTAAGCAAAACACCGCTTCGATCGGTGTCGCTAGGCGTTAATACCACGTTAAAGTCCCACAGCGCACCCGTTTCCGCGAGTTCTTCAACATGTTCCCGGCCTTTGTGCAGAATCGCCCGGGTTTTCGGCGTCACAAAGGGCTGCATCCAGCTACAGAGCTGCGGCAAGGAGGCCAAAGCCCGCGTGGTGATGACGTCCGGGGCTGGTGTTTCACGTGAATCAACCTGATCCGTGCGACGTCCCTCGACACTCACCAGCAAGCCAAGCTCCCGTGCTACTGTCCGCAAGAAGCTGACCTTACGGCCATTCGGTTCAATCAGGGTGAACTGCCGATTCGACCCTTTAAGGGCGATCGCCAACGGCAGCGCCGGCAGCCCCCCGCCGCTACCGAAGTCCAGAAATGACTGATCGGTTTCCGTCAGTAGCTTAAGCACCTGCAGACTGTCTGCGAAATGCCGCGTCCAGACTTCATCCAGTGTTTCACGTGAAACAAGATTCTGTACACTCTGCCATTTCCGCAGCAGCGCAGCATAGGATTCCAGATCCGCGCCAACCTCATCCAGGCCCCGCGCAAAATAGGGGGTGTAGGGGGCTATTGCCGAATAATCTGCCATTAGCTCGCCTTTCGCAATTCGCCACGACGGATCACGGCTAGCAGCAACGTGACGGCTGCAGGCGTCATGCCGTCCATGGCTTGCGCCTGGGCTATTGTCTGTGGGCGATACTGGTCCAACTTCTGGCGAAGTTCCATCGACAGGCCGGGGATAGCCTCATAATCGATACTATCGGGAATAGGTTTTTGTTCGTCTCTGCGGACCGCATCAATATCGTCCCGCTGTCGATCGAGATAGACCGCATACTGGGCATCGACGACCAATTGTTCGATCACAACCGGCGCAATTTGTCCGATCTCGGGCCAAAGCCGGCTGACATCTGTTGGGTCGACGTCCGGATAGGACAGCAGATCAAACGCCGACCGTGATTTACCGTCTTCGTTGACTGCAATACCTGCTTTTCGCGCCGCGCTGGGCGTTGTCGATAAGGACGTCAGCAAGCGCATGCCTTTGGCCAAGGCCTTGGCCTTTGCCGTAAATAGAGCGGTTCGCTCCTCACCCACCAAGCCGGTAGCAATTCCCAGAGGCGTAAGCCGTTGATCGGCATTATCGGCACGCAAGTGCAGGCGGAACTCGGCTCGGGAGGTAAACATGCGGTACGGTTCGCTTACCCCCCGCGTTACCAGATCATCCACCATCACGCCAAGATAGCTTTCGGTGCGCGACAGCATGAGACGCTCACGCCCCGCTGATGCCAGTGCTGCATTGGCACCCGCCAGCAACCCCTGCGCACCCGCCTCTTCATAGCCCGTTGTTCCGTTAATCTGCCCAGCCAGATACAGCCCGGGCTGACGCTTGACCTCCAGCGTCGGACGCAGTTCGCGCGGATCAACATAGTCATACTCAATCGCATAGCCCGGGCGAACGATCTTCACATTTTCCAGACCGGGCATCGAACGCAGAAACGCTTCTTGCACATCCGCTGGCAGGGATGTCGACAGGCCATTGGGATAGATCGTGGTGTCATCCAGTCCCTCTGGCTCGAGGAAGATCTGATGACTGTCGCGATCGGCAAAACGAACAACCTTGTCTTCGATCGAGGGACAGTAGCGCGGCCCGCGGCTGCTGATCTTGCCCGAATACATCGCTGAGCGGTGCAGATTGTCCGAAATGATCTTGTGCGTTTCTGCGGTCGTTCGTGTGATGTGGCAACTGACCTGGGGGGTGGTGATCGCCTGCGTCATCGCGGAGAACGGCTCAGCTGGCGTATCGCCGGGCTGATCCTCAAGTACCGAGAAATCAATGGTGCTACCATCCAGGCGCGCCGGTGTACCTGTCTTGAGACGCCCGAGCTGCAGCCCCATCGCTTCAAGGCGCGTCGATAATCCCAGGACCGGTGCTTCACCCATGCGACCCGCCGGCGTGGTTTGCTCACCGCGGTGGATCAGCCCGCGCAAAAAGGTACCGGTTGTGAGGACCACAGCCTTAGTGCCGAGAGCGCGGCCGTCAAGTAACTTGACACCGGTAACGATACCATCGCTGACGACAATATCGTCAACTTCGCCTTCGATTACCGTTAGATTGGCCTGGCGCGAAATCGCCGCCTGCATCGCATTGCGATACAGCTTTCGATCCGCCTGCGCTCGTGGTCCGCGTACCGCCGGACCCTTGCGGCGATTGAGCACACGGAACTGGATACCGGCTGCGTCGGCGACATGGCCCATCAGACCATCGAGCGCATCGATCTCGCGAACGAGGTGGCCCTTCCCCAGACCACCAATAGCGGGATTGCAGCTCATTTCGCCGATGGTTGCAAATTTGTGGGTGACCAGCGCTGTCGGGACGCCCAGGCGTGCCGATGCCGCCGCGGCTTCACAGCCGGCGTGACCGCCCCCAACGACGATGACCGCGTAATCATTCATAGGTCTGATCTCCAGACGGGCTCAATAGGCCAATGTTTCACGTGAATCAATTCCGCACCAAGCATGGCAGTGTTTCACGTGAATCATTTGCCGATGCAGAAACTGGAAAACAGCCGGTCCAACACGCGTTCGGCGTCCACTCGCCCCAGTAATCGTTCCAGCGACTGAGAGGCCAATCTAAGGCTTTCAGCCGCGATTTCAGGGACCTCAAGCTGCGTCTGGGCACTATCCAGTGCGTCGATGGCGCTCGCCAGTGCGACCCGGTCGCGGGCGCGGCTGATCAATGCGGGCTCGCCGCCCATAATGGTGCGCCCAATTGACTCGATCGCTGCGAGTAATTCGGTCAGGCCCGCACCTGTAGCTACCGAAACCAGATGATCAACGTCGGGCGCGGCGCCTATGTCTTCCTTGGTCCCGATACGTAGATCCGCCCCGGCCCTCAACGCACTATCGGTGTCCTCAATATCGGGCGCAGATAGCCATAAGACGATATCAGCTTGGCTGATTGCATGTCGGGCGCGCCGTACGCCCTCCGCTTCCGCTTTGCTATCCGTCTCACGCAGCCCCGCTAGGTCGAGAAGGATGTAGAGTTGACCGTGAATGTCCAATGGGACTTCACGAACGTCGCGCGTGGTGCCAGCTTCATCTGTCACAATGGCAATGTCGGATCGCGCCAGAGCATTGAGTAGGCTGGATTTTCCGGCATTAGGGGCGCCCGCGAGCGCCACGCGAATACCTTCGCGCACCACCCGACCATGCTCGGCTGATGCCAACGCCAGACCGATATCGCTTTGAAGGGTCGCAATGCTGGAGCCGAAGCTTTGCGGCAAGGCATCGCTGACATCACCTTCGTCGGAAAAATCGAGCCGTGCCTCGATCTCGGCGCGTAGATCCAGCAGTTGATGGCGCCAGCTGTCGACATGCTGGCTCAGACCGCCTTCAAACCGGGCAAGCGCCTGACGGCGCTGGTTCTCTGTTTCTGCCTCAAGCAGATCGCCCAGGCCTTCGATCTCGACCAGATCGAGTTTGCCGTTTTCAAATGCCCGACGGGTGAACTCGCCAGCTTCGGCCAGGCGAGCACCTTGGGTTGTCAGGAGCTTGAGGATAGCGCGCACACCGGCTGGCGAACCATGCACCTGCAATTCTGCGCAATCTTCGCCGGTAAAACTGTGCGGTGCTGGAAAATAGGCGACTAGGCCGCGATCAAGCAGCGATTGGTCCCCGATGGGGCGCAAGCTCAATCGGCGGGGCTCTGGCAGGCCACCAGCGACGCTTTTGATGATTGTCGCAACATCGGGACCCGAAAGGCGGATGACCGCCACCCCCGAAGGCGGTGCCCCGGAGGACAACGCCACAATTGTGTCGCCCGACCGCATCTCGATCAGGCCAGGTCATGGGCGGCAGCAATCAGCAACACGCCCATGGCTGTTAGGTGTTCATCGAGTCGAAGAAGTCGGAATTCGTTTTGGTCTGACGAACCTTGTCCATCAGGAATTCCATGGCATCAATCGTCCCCATTGGATTGAGGATACGACGCAACACGTACATCTTCTTGAGAATATCGGGTTCGATCAGCAGCTCTTCCTTGCGCGTGCCCGACTTGGTGATGTCGATGGCAGGGAAGATACGCTTATCAGCAACCTTGCGATCCAGAATGATTTCCGAATTGCCGGTACCCTTGAATTCTTCAAAGATCACTTCATCCATACGTGAGCCGGTATCGATCAGCGCAGTGGAGATAATGGTCAGCGAGCCACCGTCTTCGATGTTGCGGGCGGCACCGAAGAAACGCTTCGGACGCTGCAGGGCGTTGGCATCTACACCACCGGTCAACACCTTGCCCGACGATGGCACCACAGTGTTGTAGGCGCGGCCCAGGCGGGTGATTGAATCGAGCAGAATCACCACGTCATGCTTGTGTTCAACGAGGCGCTTGGCCTTTTCAATCACCATTTCAGCGACCTGCACGTGTCGGCTGGCAGGTTCATCGAAGGTCGAGGAGATGACTTCGCCGCGCACCGAGCGCTGCATATCGGTCACTTCTTCTGGCCGTTCGTCGATCAGCAATACGATCAGATAGCATTCAGGGTGATTGGCGGCGATTGATTGTGCAATATTCTGCAACAGTACCGTCTTACCGGTACGTGGCGGCGCAACAATCAAAGCGCGCTGGCCCTTGCCCAATGGTGCCACCAAATCCAGTAGGCGCGCCGAACGATCTTTGACGGTCGGATCGGGCATCTCCATGCGGAGGCGTTCTTCAGGATAAAGCGGGGTGAGGTTGTCGAAGTTGACCTTGTGGCGAACCGCCTCAGGATCCTCGAAATTGATGGTGTTGACCTTGAGCAGCGCAAAATAGCGCTCGCCATCCTTGGGAGACCGGATCTGGCCTTCAACCGTGTCGCCGGTCCGCAGACCAAAGCGACGAATTTGCGAGGGGCTCACATAGATATCGTCGGGACCGGGCAGATAGTTTGCGTCCGGGGAGCGCAGAAAACCGAACCCGTCGGGCAGGATCTCAACGACGCCTTCGCCGGTGATGTCCACTTCCTGGGCGGCCAGTTCCTTGAGAATGGCAAACATCAATTCCTGTTTGCGCATGGTCGAAGCGTTTTCGACCTCGTGTTCTTCGGCGAACACCAGCAATTCGGCCGGGGATTTGGCCTTGAGCTCACTGAGCTTCATATTCTGCATGTAATCGATAAACCCTTGAGGGAAATCTGGACGACTAGTCTATTTGGGAGGGTAGGCACCGCGCAGCGACCCGGGCGGGTCAGCTTGTGAAATGGGATGCGTTAAAAGCCACATAACCCGATCTGGCGGTTGTTTCAAGGTTGAACCGTCGCCCAACCGCCAGATTCACGTGAAACAGCGATTTTAGAATGGCCGAACGATCACCATGATCACGATGATGATTGCCAGAACGAAGGGAATTTCATTGATCGCCCGGTAGAATTTGTGACTGCGGGTATTGCGGTCTTGGGCGAAGCCCCGCAGCAGGCTGCCGTAAAACCCGTGCACGCCACTCAGGGCGATAACCATCACCGCTTTAACCCACATCCAGCCCTGGGAAAAATCGACCAGTCCGAACCCGAAGGCCAGCCACAAGCCAAAGATCCAGGTGGCCAGCATGGCCGGGGTGATAATTCCCCGATAAAGCCGTCTTTCCATGACCTTGAAGGTCTCGGATTTGTCCGAGCCCACCGCCGCGTCAGCGTGATAAACAAACAGCCTTGGCAGGTACATCATCCCCGCCATCCAGGCGATCACCGAAAGCACATGCGCGGCCTTGACCCATTCCATGCTCGCCAACTCCTCAACAGTTCAGCAGATTTAGCCGTTTTTGACCCGCTCGATCAGCCGGGCGACATTCTCGATAGGTGTTTCTGGCACAATGCCATGACCGAGATTGAAAATGTGTGGCCTGTCGCTGAAGGCCTCAATGATCGCGTCAATCCGGTTGTCCATCTGCGCGCCGCCGGCCACCAGGCGCAGTGGATCGAGATTGCCCTGAACCGGCAGATCCTTGGGCAGGTACCTGGCTGCAAAATCCAGCGGCGTTGCATAGTCCAGACCCAGCGCATTGACCCCGGTCGCGGCTGCATAGCGCGCCAGATTGCCCGCAGCACCCCTCGGAAAACCGATAATGGGCGCATTTGGCACCTTGGCGCGTACGCCTTCGACAATTCGGCGATTGGGATTGATCACCCGCTCGTCAAAAGCCTGATCATCCAGATTAAGGGCCCAGCTCTCAAACAGCTGCACCACATCGGCACCCGCTGCAAACTGGGCCACCAGATAATCGATACTGGTCTGCACCAGAATATCCATCAGCTGACCAAAAGCTTCCGGGTGACGCACGGCGAACAGTCGCGCCGCGGCCTGATCAGTCGATCCACGACCGCCGATCATATAGGTCGCCACGGTCCAGGGAGACCCGCAGAAGCCGATCAGGGTCTTTTCAGGCGCCAGCGCTGCTCGTAACCCCTTCAGGGTCTCCAGCACGGGTGCCAGATGATCCAGAGCCTTCTCCGGCGTCAGCGAAGCGATACTGGTTTCATCGATCGGGTCGAGAATGGGTCCTTCGCCCTGCGCGAAGCGAACCGACTGGCCCAGCGCATCGGGGATCACCAGAATGTCCGAGAACATGATCGCTGCATCGAGATCAAACCGGCGAAGCGGCTGCAGCGAGACTTCAATCGCCAGCTCGGGGGTATAGCAGAGATCAAGGAACCCCTTGGATTGGGCGCGCGTTGCCCGATACTCAGGCAGATAGCGTCCGGCCTGACGCATGATCCAGATGGGCGGTCGTGCCTGGCGCTCACCGAGCACGGTTGCCAGCAATGGTTTAACGGTCACGCCTGACTTCCTTCCAAAACCCCTAAAGAGTCTTTCTGACTTAGTATTTGTATTATCATGGCGGTGTTTTGAGGCAATTCATGGCCATCCACAATCACCCTGGCTCGTGGCACAAGCGCGCAGCCCCATGGTTAAGACGGTGTTAACACTGTCGGTGCCCGCACATGGTTACCAGTCCTTAACAGGTCTTAACGAAAGCTTAACGGGCCGACTCCGGAGTCAACGATTCGCTGCGCGCGTGTGCAAAACCGCTTGGCAGGCGAATAACGTTCCGCATGGGTTATCCCCAGAGCTATCCATAGCCCCCCGGCAGACAGGGGCCGGGCCGAACTGTTAATAGATTGGTAACCAAGTCGAACAAGTTTGCCGATCAGCCAAAGTCATGAGTCATTGTCACAGCTTGGGCTTGAGCTGGGGATGACAGTGTGGAAAACATGCTAGCCATGCTGATCCTTGCGTCCAAGAGCACCACCCGCAAAGCACTGCTAGAGCAGGCCGGACTGGGTTTTTCCACCGCCCCCGCTGCCATTGATGAGCGGGCACTGGAAACGGCCGCCATTGCTGCCGGCGGCGATGGCCGTGATGTCGCCCTCCTGCTGGCCAGACACAAGGCTGAGGCGGTCGCCAAAACCCATCCCGGCGCCATTGTGATCGGTGCCGACCAGACATTGAGCCTGGGCACCGAGCTTTTGCACAAGCCCACTGACCGCCATGATGCCGCCACCCAGCTCGACCATCTGCGTGGCAAGACCCATCGTCTGCATGCGGCGGTGACACTGGTCCGCGATGATGTCCTGCTGTGGTCCGACATTCAGACCGCTGAGCTGACCATGCGCGAGTTCACCGCCCAGGAGCGCGACGATGTGCTCGATCGCGAAGGCGACGCCATTCTGGCCTCGGTCGGCGGCTATCGGCTCGAAGGGCCCTCCATTCGTCTGTTCGACAAGGTGGTTGGCGACTATTTCACCATTCTGGGCCTGCCCCTGCTGCGATTGCTGGCGGCGCTGCGCATGATTGCCCCCGAGACGCTGCAGTGATCATCAAAGCCTTTGTCATCGGTCATCCGATCAATCACTCGCGCTCGCCCCTGATCCATGGCAACTGGCTGGCGCAACACGCCATTGCCGGCAGCTATGAAGCGATCGATGTGGCGCCCGCCGATTTGCCAGCCTTCTTCCAACGCCTGCGCAGTGGCGAATTTGCCGGCGGCAATGTCACTATCCCGCACAAGGAAGCCGTGTTCGCCCTTTGCGACAGCATTGATCCCCTCGCCACCACCATTGGCGCGGTCAATACGCTGGTGGTCAACAATGGCCAGGTGCATGGCACCAATACCGACTATCTCGGCTTTCTGGGCAATCTGGACGCCGGCGCGCCCGGTTGGGACCGTGCCGGCCGCCCGGCTATCGTGATGGGGGCTGGCGGGGCTGCCCGGGCCATTCTGGTGGCGCTCAAGAGCCGCAACATCCCTGTTCACCTGCTCAATCGCACCCGTGCCACCGCTGACAAGCTGGCAAGAGAAATTGGTGGGGCCATCACCGCCGGTGCGCTGGGCGATTTCAACGCCCTGGCGCCGGGTGCGGGCCTTGTCGTCAATACCACCTCGATCGGCATGCACGGCACCCGGTTTAAGGATCTGGCCCTCGACCACTTGCCTGACGACGCGCTGATCACCGATATTGTCTATGTGCCGCTGGTAACTCCCTTGCTGGCCGATGCCCGCGCTCGTGGCCTCAGAACGGTCGATGGGCTGGGGATGCTGCTGCATCAGGCCGTGCCGGGGTTCAGTGCCTGGTTCGGCGTGCGCCCTAATGTGACACCGGCCCTGCGCGCGACGATTGAAGCGGCGCTGGAGCATTGAGCATGTGGCGCATTGGAGTGACCGGCTCGATCGCTACCGGCAAATCCACTGTGTTGCAGGCCTTTGGTGATCTCGGTGTTCCGGTATTTTCTGCCGATCAGGCCGTGGCCGAGCTCTATAGAGGCCAGGCAGTGGCCCCGATCGAGGCGCTGTTTCCCGGCACGGCACGCGATGGCGCCATCGACAAGGCAGCCCTGTCGCGCGCGCTGACGGCCGATCCATCTGGCTTTGCGCGCCTTGAAGCCATCGTGCACCCCCTGGTGCGCGAGCGCATTGCCCGGTTTTTCGAAGACGCTCAGGCGCAGGGTCACAAGCTGGCAGTTGTTGAGGTCCCCCTGCTGTTTGAAAGCGGCTTCGACTATGGTTTTGACGCAGTTGCGGTGACCTGGGTCGATCCCGCCATCCAGCGACAACGTGCCCTGGCGCGTCCAGCAATGAGCGGGGAAAAGCTCGACACCATCCTTGCCCGCCAGATGCCACAGGCCGAAAAGAAGGCACGGGCGAGCTATCTGTTTGATACCGCCATGCCGATCGAAGAGACCCGCGAGATGGTCGCCGCTCTGGTGGCTGCAATTCGCGCCAGGGATGCCAGCTAAATGAACCGCGAGATCGTCCTCGATACCGAAACCACCGGCCTGTCCCCCGCTTCGGGCGACCGTCTGGTTGAAATCGGCTGCGTTGAGCTGATCAACCACATTCCCTCGGGCAATCACTACCACGTCTATATCAACCCGCAGCGCTCCATGCCCGAAGAGGCGTTCCGCGTGCACGGGCTGAGCGAGGAATTCCTTGCCGACAAGGCCTTGTTTGGGGACGTGGTCAGCGATTTTCAGGCGTTTATCGGCGACGCCACACTGGTCATCCATAACGCGCCTTTCGATATGGGCTTTCTCAATGCCGAGCTGGAACGCGCCGGCCACAAGCCATTAGCCAATCGGGTCATCGACACAGTCATGCTGGCGCGCCAGAAGCACCCGGGTGCCCGTGTCAGCCTTGATGCGATGTGCAAGCACTACGGTATCGACAATTCGCGCCGCACGCTGCATGGGGCCCTGCTCGATAGCGAAATCCTGGCCGAGGTCTATCTCGAGCTGCTGGGCGGCAAGCAGGTCAGTCTCGCCCTGATCGCCGAAAGCAATGTGTCGGGCGCTGATGCCATCGCCACCCGCGTCACCGCCACCGCGCGGCCAACGCCGCTGCCAAGCCGGCTGACCCAGGCCGAAGCTGAGGCCCATGCCGCCTTCATCGGCAAGCTCGGTGACGACGCCATCTGGCAGAAATACCGCCAGGACGTCGTTTCGGCCTCCTGATACCAGCCAACAAAAAACCCCGGAGTGATCCGGGGCTCTTCAAATTCATATTCAGCGATCAGGGACCGATCAGTTGGGCTTGTCGGCGCCATCTGGCGTGGCCAGCGGTGCAGCGCCCTGCTGGGCAGCCAGCTTGGCCAGGTTCTGCCGGTAGATGGCAGCAAAATCGACGGGCTCCATCATCAGTGGCGGGAAGCCACCCTGCTGGGTCACGCTGGCCAGCACCTGGCGGGCAAACGGGAAGATCAGGCGTGGGCATTCGATCATCAGCAGCTGGCTCAGAGTTGCCTCGGGCACATTCTGCAGACGGAACACGCCGCCATAGATCAGTTCGACATTGAACAGCACTGTCTCTTCGCGATTGGCCTTGGCATTGAGCGTCAGCTCAACGGCATAGACTTCGTCGGTCTGCTTCTTGACCGCGACCGAAATCGAGACGTTGAAGGCCGGGTTGCCGCCGCCCGCCATGATCGAACCGGGTGCGCCGGGATTTTCGAAGGACAGATCACGGATATACTGGCCCACCATGTTCATCGAGGGCGTGTTGGCCTGGGCTGTTGCGTCGCCCTGGGTCTCGTCAGTCATAGACGGTTCCTTTGTCGAAAAAACGTTGCAGCTGGCTACCATCTTTGGGGTGAGGCCACAAGCGCGAGCCACCCCTAAGGGTTACTGTGGGCGGTAATCGTCGTCGTCCAGATCAATCACGCCGGGGCCGCCAACGCGGGGTTCATCGGGTTGATCAGAGCGGCGATAGCTGCTGGTGGCGCTGACCACGGTGAACCGACTGGCCAGCCCCGCATAGATCCAGCTGCGCACCGGCGGCAGCAGCAGGCCCAGCGCCACGAAGTCACTCAGAAAGCCCGGCAGAATCAATAGCAGCGCGGCCAGCCCGATCATCATGGCGTCGGCAATGGTGCGGCCGGGCAATTTGCCGGTGCTGACATTGTTGCGCAGCTGGCCGAGCACCTGCAGCCCCTGCAGGCGCAGCACCACCCCACCAAGCAGCGCTGCGCCTATAATCAGCGCCAGCGTAGGAAACAGGCCGATGGTCTGCCCCACCTTGATGAAGATCGCGATCTCGATAATGGGCAACACAAGCAGGCTAAGAGCAAAAAATCGGGCCAAGGTCGGGTTTCCTTCTCGCGCAAAGCGCGGCAAAACGGCGTTTACCCCATCGTGAACTGGTTTTGGGGTGAGGCTTTGCCTATATATAGTTCAAATCTGGCGCTCAGCGAGCGCTCCCGCGTCATTTTCCGACGTAGTCGACGGTAAGGTGCATTGCTCAATGGACGAATTCTTCGATCTGCCCACTCTCATCGTGATCGCTATCGCGGTTTTCGTGCTGTTCCGGCTGCGCTCCGTATTGGGCACCCGCACCGGCACCGAGCGCCCACCGCTTGAGCGCCGCAAGCCCAGCGACACCCCGGCCAATGAAGACACCGTGGTGCCGCTGCGTCCCAAGGGCACGGCTGCCCCCGAGCTTGATGAGGAACGCCGCGCCCGCAAGGTTGAGGCTGAGATCGAACAGTTCTCCCATGGCGATGCTGAACTGGCCGCCGGCTTCAAGGAAGTGGCTGACGCCGATCCGACCTTCACGCCCAAATCCTTTCTCGATGGTGCCAAGCAGGCCTATGAGATGATCGTGACCGGCTACGCCACCGGCGATCGGGCAACGCTGAAGAACCTGCTCGAAAAGGACGTCTATGAAGGCTTCCAGAGCGCCATCACCGAGCGCGAGGCCGCTGGCCAGACTGTTGATTTCACCTTTGTGGGTCTGCCCAAGGTCGAATATTCCGACGCTGAATTCGACAAGAAGACCGTCACGCTGACCGTGCGCTTCCACGCCGAAGTAGTCTCGGCGACCCGCGACAAAGACGGCAATCTGGTTGATGGCAATGCCGATCAGGTCCAGACCATCGCCGATGAATGGACCTTTGCGCGCAATCCCAAATCGCGCGACCCCAACTGGAAAGTCGTTTCCACCAGCCAGCTCGACTGAACCGAAAGCGGCGCGGCGGGTTCATGACTCATGTCTAAGCGTGATCCCCGGCGCCTGCCGCATGACTTTCATCTCTGGACGGCCGTCGCCGCGACGGTCGATCCGCTGCGGCGCAAGGGGCTGCTCAAGCTGGGCACCGGCCCCCTGCCCCTGCCCGCTGAGGAACCACCACGGCAGGCCCCGGCCAATGGCAAGGCCGCGCCCAAGCGCCAGGCGCCGCGCGAGCCGTTCCTGCCCCCCTATCAGGCCCCTCAGGCCAATAGCGCGCCGCCCGACAAGGCGGTTGATCCCTCGATCCGCAAAAAGCTGGGTCGCGGCCGCATCGAGATTGACGGCAAGATCGATCTGCATGACATGACCCAGGCCGAGGCCCGCTCTGCGCTGCACAGATTTGTCCAGGCCAAGGTGGCTCAGGGCGCCCGTACCATTCTGGTGATTACCGGCAAGGGCCTGAAATCCGATGATGATTATATCGCCGCCATGACCGGTCGGGGCATTTTGCGCACCATGCTGCCCATCTGGCTTAACGAGCCGTCTCTGGCGCCGCTGGTGTCGGGTTGGTCGGCCGCCGCGCGCAGCCATGGTGGGGAGGGGGCGTGGTATGTGCGCCTGCGTCGCCGATGACCCCATTGGGTGCCCGTATCCGCCAATTGCGCGAGGAGCGCGGCATTTCCCTCAAGGAAATGGCCGCCGCGCTCAATGTCTCTAGCGCCTATCTTTCGGCGCTCGAGCATGGCCATCGCGGCAAGCCCACCGGCTTTTTGCTGCACCGTATCATCGCCTTTTTCAATGTCATTTGGGATGAGGCCGAAGAGCTGCAGCGGCTGGCCGAAATCAGCGACCCCAAGATTACCATCGATACCGGCGGCATGCTGCCCGAAGCCACCGAGCTGACCAATCGGCTGGCTGCCGATATTGCCCGGCTTGATGCCGAGGATCTGCACGCCCTGCGCGACGAACTCGCCCGCCGGGCCTCCCGCAAGCGCTGAGTTTTCTCGTTCCTCGCTTGACCCACGATGTCATCCCGGCCTGCGCCGGGGTGACATCGCATTTGTGACGGGTTCGTCGGCTACAATACGAACTTGCTCAGATCGGTATCACCAGCCAGCGCGCCGACCTTTTCAGCCACGAAGGCCGCGTCGATGCTGATGGTCTGACCATGCTTGTCGGGGGCATCAAAGCTGATGTCTTCTACCAGTCGTTCCATCACGGTCATCAGACGCCGGGCGCCGATATTCTCGACCGTATCGTTGACCAGCACCGCCGCGTCGGCAATTGCCTCAATGGCATCCTGGCTGAATTCAAGCGTCACCCCTTCAGTGCCCATCAGCGCGATATACTGCTTGATCAGGCTGGCCTCGGTATCGTTGAGGATGCGGATGAAATCGCCACGCGTCAGCGCCTTGAGCTCCACCCGGATCGGCAGGCGGCCCTGCAATTCGGGCAGCAGATCGCTGGGCTTGGACACGTGGAAAGCGCCCGAGGCGATGAACAGGATGTGGTCGGTATTGACCGGGCCATATTTGGTCGAGACGGTGGTGCCCTCGATCAGCGGCAGCAGATCGCGCTGCACGCCTTCACGCGACGGACCGCCCTGTGCCCCGCCTTCGCGGTGAGCCACCTTGTCGATTTCGTCGATGAACACGATGCCGTGGTTCTCCACCAGCTCGATGGCTTCGCTTTTCAGCTGGTCCTGATCAAGCAGCTTGTCCGCCTCTTCGGCGATCAGCGGCTCATAGGCATCCTTGACCTTGATCTTGCGTTTGACGCCGCGCCCGCCCATGGCCGATTTGAACATGTCGCTCAGATTGATCATGCCGATGCCGCCATTGGGCATGCCGGGGATATCAAAGCCCCCGCTGCTGGCCGGTGGCGTCATTTCGATCTCGATTTCGCTGTCATCGAGTTCGTTATTGCGCAGCTTCTTGCGGAACGAATCGCGGGTTGCGGGCGTCGCCGAATTGCCCACCAGCGCTTCAAGCACGCGGTCTTCGGCATTCTGGTGCGCCTGGGCCTGTACATCGGCCCGGCGCTTGTCGCGCAAAACGGCAATCCCGGCTTCCACCAGATCGCGGATGATCTGTTCGACATCGCGGCCGACATAGCCCACCTCGGTGAACTTGGTGGCTTCCACCTTGATGAACGGGGCCTGGGCCAGACGGGCCAGACGACGCGAAATCTCGGTCTTGCCGACGCCGGTCGGCCCGATCATCAGGATATTCTTGGGGCTGACCTCGCGGCGCAGTTCGGGTGGCAGCTGCTGCCGGCGCCAGCGATTGCGCAGCGCCACCGCGACAGCGCGCTTGGCGTCATTCTGGCCAACGATATTGCGGTCCAGCTCACTGACGATCTCACGAGGCGAAAAATTGGTCTCACTCATTGGTCTGTCTTTCCTGGTGCCTTATCGAGCAAGCGCACCATCAAATGTTCGTCGATATAGCGGCCATTCACCGCCATGAAGCGCGGATCGGTGCCGTAGATTTCAAAGCCTGCCTTTTCGTAGAGGCGAAGGGCCGGGGCGTTGTGTGCGGCGACGCTGAGGTGGAGCTGTTTGACCTCGCCTCTGGCGTAATCGATCACCGCATCCAGCAGCGCCGCGGCGCAGCCCGTGCCGCGCATGTGCGGCCGCACATAGACCTGGATCACCCAGGCCCGGTGCGCCTGCCGCCCCTGGCTGACGTCAAAGGCCATGATCCCGACCAGTTCGCCATCCGGGGTCAGCCCGCCAAAGAACACCAGCTTTTCCAGCACCGCTTCGAGATCGGTGATGGCGTGCAGCACGAAATCCTCGGCCGCACTGCCAAAGGCTTCGGGATGATTGGTCAGGGCTTCGAGCCGTATGGCGCGGTAAGCCTCGACATCGGCCGGTGTCAGGCGCCGGATGGCGTAGCTCACGCGTCCAGCTCGATGGTTTCCAGCGTCACGCTGCCATTGGTGTAAACGCAGATCTGCTCGGCGATCGACATGGCGCGTCGCGCCACTTCTTCGGCGTCCATCTCGGTGCCCTGATGCAGCGCCAGCGCAGCACTCAGCGCATAATTGCCGCCCGAGCCAATCGCGGTAACGCCATGATCGGGGGTCAGCACATCGCCCGTGCCGGTCAGCACCAGCGTGTCCTTCTTGTCGGCCACGATCATCATCGCCTCCAGCTTGCGCAGATAGCGATCGGTACGCCAGTCCTTGGCCAGCTCGACCGCGGCACGCATCAATTGGTCGGGATATTGCTCAAGCCGGGCTTCAAGTCTTTCAAACAGGGTGAAGGCATCAGCGGTCGATCCGGCAAAGCCGCCGATCACCTTGCCGCCCGCCAGCCGCCGCACCTTCTTGGCGCCATGCTTCATGACGGTCTGGCCCATGGACACCTGGCCATCGCCAGCCACCACAACCTTGTTGCCCTTGCGTACCGACACGATCGTTGTCCCGTGCCAGCCGGGGAATGCAGAGTCACTCATGATGGAAAAAATACTCCAGAACTGTTGAGTGATATTTAGGAGCCTCAGCCCGGAATGCAACCGACGCGCCAAAACCCCGCCGCGCCTCGTTGGCGTCGCGGTGCACGGTAACGGGCGGCCGTTGACTCAACTGAAACAGACAATGGGGAGCCAAGGGCCGCCCGTCACGAGCCGGTTTTGTGCGGGGGGCGGTTCAGCCTGCGCCGGTGTTTCAGACGCGACTGCCGCTTGCCCCACTGGACGGGCGCCCCCATCCCCCGGTCTCCCCGCCCGACCCTGCGTTGGGGCCGGTGACTGGCGGGAACGGGGCTATGATGGCACGGAGTCTTGAGGGTGGGGATTAGATGAATATTTTTTTCGGTTCGCGCAGTCTGGCCGTCGCCTGCATCCTGTCTGCCAGGGAGAGGGGCGAGCCAGCGGCACCCAGATCCCCACGGCAACGCAATCTTTATGCGTTTGCCCTTATCTGCTAGGACAGCGCCGAACTTTGATGAGAACAGCCCATGCGTACCGCGACCATTGCCCGCAAGACCAACGAGACCGAAATCAAGGTCACGATCAATCTCGATGGCACCGGTGCGCACACCATGGCGACCGGCGTCGGCTTTTTCGATCACATGCTTGATCAGCTCAGCCGCCATTCCCTGATCGATATGGACGTGGCCTGCTCGGGCGATCTGCACATCGATTTTCACCACACGGTGGAAGATGTCGGCATCGCATTGGGCCAGGCTATCGCTCAGGCGCTGGGCGACAAAAAGGGCATTCGTCGATATGCCTCGGCCGATCTGCCCATGGACGGCACGCTGACCCGCGCCGCGCTTGATGTGTCCGGCCGCCCGTTTCTGGTGTTCCGCGCCGAATTCAGCCGCGACAAGGTCGGCGAGATGGACACCGAGCTGTTCCGTGAATTTTTTCAGGCCTTTGCCATGAATGCCGGCATCACGCTGCACATCGAAAACTTCTACACCGACAACAACCACCATCTGGCGGAGTCGATGTTCAAGGCGGTGGCACGGGCGCTGCGCGTGGCCGTGGAGATCGATCCGCGCACCGCTGATCGCATCCCCTCCACCAAGGGCACGCTCTAGGCTTTTGTTTTCGGCCCTTTTGCACTAATCCACCCTCATTCACGGTGTCACCCCGGCCAGCGTCCGGGATGACAGTCGCGGGACTGGAGCCACGTGTGACCCTTTACGCCATTTTTGATCCCCAGCCGGGCAAGCCTGCCCTGCCTGTCGCGGTCCCGGAAAAATTCTCCTGGCTGGCCGCTGTCCTGCCGCCGGTATTTTTCCTGCGCCATGGCCTGTGGCTGGAATGCCTGGCCTACGGTCTCAAAATTGTCGCGCTGGTCATCCTGGCCGGATTCATCGGTGATGACGCCGCGCTGCTGCTTTATGGCCTGCTCGCCATCTGGCTCGGTTTCGCCGCCCCCGGCTTTCGCCGCCATGGCCTGAGCTGGCGCGGCTGGCGCCATCGCGGCGACCGTATCGCTGCCAGTGCTGATCTTGCTCAATTGGAGGCCCTGTCGTGAGCCTTGTCACCATTATCGATTACGGCGCCGGCAATCTGCATTCCGCCGCTAAGGCATTCGAACGCATGGCCGAGGGGTTGGGCGGCATCACCATTGAAGTGACCGCTGATCCCGAGCGCGTCCGTCAGGCCGATCGCATCATGCTGCCCGGCGTCGGCGCCTTTGCCGATTGCAAGGCGGGGCTCGATGCCGTGCCCGGCATGGAAGAGGTTCTCGAAGAACGCGTCATCAAGGGCGGCACGCCCTTTCTGGGCGTCTGCGTCGGCATGCAGCTGATGGCATCCGAGGGCCGCGAGAAAACCGTGACCGCGGGATTGGGCTGGATCCCCGGTGCGGTGCAGGCGATCACACCGTCTGACCCAGCGCTCAAGGTGCCGCATATGGGCTGGAACACCATTTCCATCACCCACCCGCATCCGCTGTTTGATAATATCCCCGATGGCCCGGAAGGGTTGCACGCCTATTTCGTGCACTCCTATCACCTGGTGACGCAGAGCCCCGACACGCTGCTGGCGACCACCGATTATGGTGGGCCGCTGACCGCCTGTGTCGGCCGCGACAACATGTTTGGCACCCAGTTCCATCCCGAAAAGAGCCAGGCGCTGGGTCTGCAATTGATTGAGAATTTTCTGAGGTGGACGCCGTGATCCTGTTTCCTGCCATCGATCTGAAAGACGGTCAGTGCGTGCGCCTCAAGCTGGGCGACATGGAGCAGGCCACCGTGTTCAACGATGATCCCGCCGCCCAGGCCAAGAGCTTTGAGGATCAGGGGTTCGACTATCTCCACGTCGTCGATCTCAATGGCGCCTTTGCCGGGCAGAGCGTCAATGGCGCGGCGGTCGAAGCGATCCTCAAGGCCGTGAAATTCCCGGTCCAGTTGGGCGGTGGTATCCGCACCCTGGCCCATATCGAAAGCTGGCTCGACAAGGGTCTGGCCCGCGTCATTCTGGGCACCGTTGCGGTGCGCGATCCTGAACTGGTCAAGGCTGCCGCCAGCAAATGGCCCGGTCAGGTCGCCGTCGGCATTGATGCGCGCAAGGGCATGGTCGCCGTTGAAGGCTGGGCCGAGACCTCCGAGCTGTCCATCATCGAACTGGCCAAGCGCTTTGAAGGGGCGGGCGTGGCTGCCATCATCTATACCGATATTGATCGCGACGGCGTGCTGGCCGGCATCAACTGGGATTCCACCATCGAGCTGGCCCGCGCCACCTCGATCCCGGTGATCGCCTCGGGCGGCCTCGCCTCGATGAGCGATATCGAGCGTCTGACCCAGCCCGATTGCGCCGTGCTCGAGGGCGCCATTTCGGGGCGCGCGCTCTATGATGGCCGCATTGATTCACGTGAAGCACTGGCGCTGCTCAAGGCGGCTGGCTGATGAATGCCCCCCGCCCCCTGCTGATCAGGAACGTCAACTTCCTCTGGTATCTGGCGCCGATCGTGCCCATCTTGGCATTGGGTTATGCGGCGCTGATGAGCTGGCTACCGAGCTGGTCGCTGCTGATCGCCGTCTTCGCCTTTTTGATGTGGCTGTTCTCGCTGGGTTTCACGGTGTTCGCCGTGCTCAAGCGCAAGCGGCAAGAGCGTAAGGAACAGCGTCCGTGACCCTGAAGACCCGCCTTATCCCCTGCCTCCATGTCATGGATATGCCCGTGTCGCCCGCAGCGCCGCAGGCGCGAGGACGCGCAAATCAAAAAGGACGCGGCCGGTGACCCTCAAGACTCGCCTTATTCCCTGCCTCGATGTCATGGACGGCCGTGTCGTCAAGGGCGTCAACTTTGTCGATCTGCGCGATGCCGGTGACCCGGTCGAGGCGGCCATGGCCTATGACGCCGCGGGTGCTGACGAGCTGACCTTTCTCGACATCACCGCCACCCATGAGGGGCGCGACACCATTCTGGACGTTGTCGCCCGTACCGCCGAACACTGCTTCATGCCTCTCACTGTGGGCGGTGGGGTGCGTAGCATTGACGATATCCGCAAGCTGCTGCTGGCCGGGGCCGACAAGGTGGCTATCAATTCCGCCGCCGTGAACGATCCCGATTTCATCGCCCGCGCGGCCGACAAGTTCGGCAATCAGTGCATCGTGGTTTCGGTCGATGCCAAGCAGCGCCTGACCCAGGCCGTGGGCGGCGACAATGTTTCGGCCTGGGAAATCTTCACCCATGGTGGCCGCAAGCCGACCGGCGTCGACGCCGTCGAATTTGCCGCCCGCATGGTCGAGCGGGGCGCGGGCGAATTGCTGGTGACCTCGATGGATCGCGACGGCACCAAGTCCGGCTTTGATCTCGAGCTGACCCGCACCATTGCCGACACTGTGGCCGTGCCGGTGATCGCATCGGGGGGCGTGGGATCGCTGCAGGATCTGGTCGATGGTGTGGTTGATGGCCATGCCAGCGCCGTGCTGGCCGCCTCGATCTTCCATTTCGGCACCTTCACCATTCCCCAGGCCAAGCAATATCTGGCCGATCATGGCGTTGCCGTGCGCATGGACCGCCCGGCCTAAGCCACAGGTCGGAGATGACGCGGCCACCAAAGTTTGCTTTAAGCCAGTCCCAATAGCGGTGCTACCCCGGCTCAATACCGGGATGACATCGTCGATGAGGAGCCTTGCCTGCCATGACCCTGGACGATCTCGACGCCCGCCTCGCCCTGCGTGCAGCTGCCGCACCCGAGGACAGCTACACCGCCAAACTGCTCAGCCGCGGTATTGAAAAATGCGCGCAGAAGCTGGGTGAGGAAGCCACCGAAGCGGTGATCGCCGCGGTCACCGCCAACAAGCCCGAACTGGTCAAGGAGAGCGCCGACGTGCTCTATCACCTGCTCGTTGTACTGCGCGCTGCCGGGGTGCCGTTGGCGGATGTGATGGCCGAGCTTGATGCCCGCACGGCCCAGTCGGGCCTGGCCGAAAAGGCCGCCCGCCAATATCAACCCGGTCAGGATCAGGGCTGATGGCCAAGCGCAAGCCGGTCCTGGCGCCGTATCACCATTTCACCAAGGCGCAATGGGGGGCCCTGCGCGCCGACGAACCCATGACGCTGACCCGCGAAGACATTTCGCGTCTGCGCACACTGAGCGATCCGATCTCGCTTGAAGAGGCCGAAGAGACCTATCTGCCGCTGACGCGTCTGCTCTCATTCTATGTCGAGGCGATCCAGAACCTGCACTCGGTCTCGACCCGTTTTCTCGAAACCCGCGACCACAAGGTCCCCTTCATCATCGGTGTGGCCGGGTCGGTCGCGGTGGGCAAGTCGACCACCGCGCGTATCCTGCAGGCGCTCCTGCAGCGCTGGCCGGCCAGCCCCAAGGTGGATCTGGTCACCACGGACGGCTTCCTGCATCCCAATGCGGAGCTGGAAAAGCGCGGCATCATGGCGCGCAAGGGTTTTCCCGAAAGCTATGATCGCGCCCGCTTCGTGCAGTTTCTGGCCGATATCAAATCGGGCAAGACCAACGTCAAGGTGCCGGTCTATTCCCACATGGTCTACGACGTGGTGCCCGATAGCGAAGTCACCATCGAGCAGCCCGATATCCTGATCGTTGAGGGGCTCAACATCCTGCAGCCCGGCGAATTGCCCAAGAACGGCGCGCCGATCCTGTTCGCTTCGGACTTCATCGATTTCTCGATCTATATCGACGCCGAAGTCGATGATCTTGAGGCCTGGTTCATGGAGCGCTTCTTCCGCCTGCGCGAGACCGCCTTCAAGGACCCAACCTCGTTCTTCCGCCGCTTTGCCGAAATGAGCGAAGAAGAAGCTGGCGAATTTGGCCGCATGGTGTGGCGCACCATCAACCTGCCCAACCTGCTCGACAATGTGCTGCCCACGCGCGGCCGTGCCGATCTCATCCTCAAAAAGGGCAAGAGCCACCACATCGAGGACGTCAAGCTGCGCCGGGTCTAATAGGTCCCGTGCTGGGGCTGGCTGAAGATGATCTGATTGCCGTCGCTGTCGCGGAACTTGGCGGTCTTGAAGAAATCGCCCATCGATTTGGCGACCGGCTTGAGCCCCTGCAGGCTTAGCCGGCCCAGCTCCTCGGCCAGATCATCAACGATCAGCGTCAGCGTTGACGCCCCCGCCTTGTCGCTGTCCGCCAGGATCTGCACCCAGCCACCACCGGGCAGTTTCCACTCCGCAACATCGCTGATCGGCCGCGCATCTGGCGCCCGCCCAAACAGCCGTTCATAGAAATCGAGCGCCTCGGTGATGTCGTCCACCGCGATACCGGCCAGCGCGTTGGTGATAGTCAAATCAGCGTCCTTGGTTTTGTCCCAACCTCAACCTTACCATGTTGACGGTAATGCGGCAGGCCCGGGCACAGTGTTGGCCTTTTATCACAGCGCTGCTATAGCCCAGACCGAATTGGGAGACGACAGATGGCAGAACTCAAGGTCGTGGTCGCTGGCGCCGGTGGGCGCATGGGTGCGGCCAATATTCGCGCTGTCGCGGCGCAGGCCGGGCTGAGCCTGCATGCTGCCGTCGATCGTGTCGGCGCCGACGCCATTGGCCAGGATGCCGGGCTGTTCGCGGGCATTGCCGCACAGGGCGTCACCATTACCGATGATCTTGATGTCGCTCTGGTGGGCGCCGACATCATTATCGATTTTACCGCGCCCCAGGCCAGTGTGGCGCTGGCCGCCCGCGTGGCCGATCTCGGCCTGGTGCACATTATCGGCACTACTGGTTGTAGCGAAGCTGACGACGCGGCGATTGCCCAATCGGCCAAGGATGGCGCGCGCATCGTCAAGTCCGGCAATTTTTCTATGGGCATGGTGGTGCTGACCAATCTGGTCGAAAAGGCTGCCGCCGCCCTGGCTGACTACGATATCGACATTCTTGAAATGCACCACAACCGCAAGGTCGACGCACCATCGGGTACTGCCCTGATGCTCGGCGAAGCCGCCGCCAAGGGCCGCGATATTTCGCTCAAGGCCCATGCGGTGCGCGTCCGGGATGGCCATACCGGCCCGCGCGAAACCGGCACGATCGGTTTTGCCACCCTGCGCGGCGGTACGGTTGTGGGCGATCATTCGGTGATCCTGGCGGGTCCCGGCGAGCGGATCGAGCTGGGCCACCGCGCCGAGGACCGTTCGATCTTTGCCAATGGCGCTGCCCGCGCCGCCCTCTGGGCTGCCGATCAGCAGCCCGGGCTCTATTCCATGGTCGACGTGCTCGGCCTCAACGACTGAACAAGGATGATTTTGATGACCGGAACCCTGATCCTCGTCCGCCACGGCCAGAGCGAGTGGAACCTGAAAAACCTCTTCACCGGCTGGCGCAATCCGGACCTGACCGAAAAGGGTGTTGAAGAAGCCCGCGAGACCGGCAAGGCGCTCAAGGCCAAGGGCATCGTACCGGACTATTACTACACCTCGGCCCTGCGTCGCGCCCAGCACACGCTGGACCTGATGCTTGAGGAAATGGGCATCGACAATGTCACCATCACCCGCAATATCGCGCTCAATGAGCGTGACTATGGTGATCTGGCGGGTCTGAACAAGGACGACGCCCGCGTCAAATGGGGTGAGGAGCAGGTCCATATCTGGCGCCGCAGCTACGACGTTCCCCCGCCCGGCGGCGAGAGCCTGAAGGACACGGCCGACCGCACCCTGCCCTATTACGAGACCGAATTGCTGCCGCTGCTCAAGGCCGGCAAGACCGTGCTGGTCGCCGCTCACGGCAATTCGCTGCGCGCCCTGGTCAAGTACATTGAAGACCTGACGCCCGAGCAGATTCTGGCCCGCGAAATCGGCACCGGTCAGCCAACGGTTTATGAGATCAGCACCGACGGTAAGCTCGAGCGCCGCGTCGAGCTTTAGCTCAATCATCTTCCAGCGGCGGGCCGGCACCGGCCCGCTGCGGTTCGACATAGAGCGACAGCGTCAGCGAGCGAATGACGGCGAACAACGGTGTGGCCAGCGCCACACCCGGCAGCCCGAACAGGGCCCCCATCACCAGCATCATGCACAGCGACCACGCCGGCGGCAGCGAAATGATCCGCGCCTGCAGCATGGGCGTGAGCACATAGCCTTCCAGATTCTGGATCAGCAAAAGCCCCCCAACGCCGATGATCAGCGTGGTCATGTCCTGCGTCGCCAGTGTCATCAGCACCGGCACGGCGGAAAACAGCGGCCCCAGAAACGGCACGAAGTTCAACAGCCCGGCTAGTACGCCCAGCAAAATCGCATTGGGCACGCCCAGTGCCAGCAGCAGCCCCCCCATCAGCGTGCCAACCACCATCATGGTCACCATCTGCGTGACCAGCCAGCCGCGCAGCGTATGGCCGGTGCCATCCATGGCCCGGCGGGCTTCCTCGCGCGCCGAAGCAGGCACCATGCGCAACAGCCCGTCGCGATAACGCCCCGGCGCCAGGGCAAAGAAAATGCCCAGAAATACGATCACCA
This sequence comes from Devosia litorisediminis, assembly GCF_018334155.1. NCBI lineage: Bacteria > Pseudomonadati > Pseudomonadota > Alphaproteobacteria > Hyphomicrobiales > Devosiaceae > Devosia > Devosia litorisediminis. The sequence goes on from NZ_JAGXTP010000003.1 coordinate 383,870, forward strand.
CGGCATTGCTCACCAGTCCCATCGTGCTGCCGAACAGGAACTGGGCGCTGGAGAACACCCCGGCAGAACTGGGCATGAAATCGGCCAGCATGGCGCCCGGGTCATCGGGCAGCAGATCGCTGCCGGATCCAAATGAGGCCAGTTGCTGATAGATTTCTCCCGCTTGCAGCCTGAGCATCTGCACCAGCTCATCCACCGAGCGCCACAGCCCCATGCCGCCAAAGGACAGCCCCGTGGCTGTCAGCCCGACAATGGCGAGGCTGACCACGATCACCAGCGGTGCCTGTGGCAGGGGCACGACCCGGCGTATGCCGCGCACGATGGCGTCAAGCAGCGCCGCCACCAGCAGGCCGGCAAAAATGGTCAGTAGCGGTCCGGCGAGCAGCCACACCATGGCCAATCCAACCGTGGCCGCCACGCCGATGAGAACCGCGCGGACGGGTTCGGACATGGTGCCTCCAGGGTTTGTCAAAGGACCAAGCCCCCAGCGCCGCCGAAGTTCCGCTCAAAGCTACCGATTCACGTGAAACGTCGAACTATCCCGCAGGGCAAATCGCGCCAGTGGCGCGATTTGAGGCGAGAAGGCGATTGAGAGCAAAGCACGAATGGCCGGGCCGTTGATGCCTGAACCAGAGGATTTTTAGCTATCAGGCCTGGCGTGTCGCCGAGATCACCCCGGCTTCCCAGCCCAGAATGGCGCGCTTGCGGGGCACACCCCAGTGATAGCCGGTCAGTGCCCCCGATGTGCCCACCACGCGGTGGCACGGCACCACAAAGCTGATCGGGTTCTTGCCCACCGCCGCGCCAACGGCACGCGAGGCGGTGGGGCGGCCGATATGATTGGCCACGGCCGAATAGGTGGTCGCCTTGCCCACGGGGATCTTGAGCAGTGTCTCCCACACCTGGACTTCAAAATCGGTGCCGATCAGCACCACCCGCACGGGCCGGTCCGCCGCCCAGTGGTTGGGATCAAAAGCCTGCGCCACCATGGGCGCAACGCGGGCATCATCCCGGGCGAAGCGGGCATTGGGCCAGCGATTGGCCAGATCCTCAAACGCCTGCTCGATCGATGTCTCTTCATCGGCAAAGCCCAGCCCGCTCATGCCGTAATCGGTCGCCGTCACCACCGCCGTGCCAAAGGGCGAGGGTGCCGCGCCCCACATCATGTCCAGTCCGGCGCCACCGGCCCGGAACACGCCGGGCGGCATCGCCTCATAGGTCACAAACAGATCATGCAGCCGCGAGGTCGAACTCAGTCCCACCTCATAGGTGGTGTCGAGCACGCTTTCCTGCGCGCGCAGCAGACCCTTGGCATGATCCAGCGCCACGGCCTGGGCAAAGCTCTTGGGCGACAGACCACACCAGCGCCGGAAAAGATCAGTCAATTGCCGCTCGCTCAGCCCCAGCGCGCGACCGAAACCGGGCAGGTCTGCCACATCGGGTCCGTTCTCGCTGAGATAGCGAATGGCCGCCCTGATGGTGTCGTAATCATTGGCCGGACTGATCTGTGCCGCCTGGTTCATCGCCACGCTCATTGCTGATTGCTGTCGTGATCAAGGCTGTAGAACCCATCGGGTCCCGAAGCGACCCGGTTTTGCCCGAACCTAGTTGCGTGCCCGGCGCAACGCCGTCCCCAGCGCCTTGGCAAAGCTCGATTTGTCTTCGGTGCTCAGGAATGCGCCCAGCTCGAACACATCCTTGCCATCGCGCAGGCAGACCGCATTGGTCTTTTCGTGCTCGTCGCGGGTCAGCACCAGCCGGATGCTCACCGGATCAAACCGGCGCAGCATGCTTTGGCCAGCACTGTCCACGCTGAGCCACTCGATCTGGTCGGACCATACCGTGACGCGCTCGCTGCGCTTGCTGCGGCGCAGCGCTACATGGAGCGCACCGATGATGGCCGCGCCGGTCAGCCCCATCAATGCAGTGACCGGAAAGGCGCCCATCGACATGAACAACAGGCCGGGCATGGCGAACAGCGCGGCGGTCAGGCCGAACAACACCCAGGCGCCGCGCGCGCTCAGCGAGCGGTTGGGCGTCAGTTCTGCCGCAAACAGCGGCGTTGTGGTTGTGGCTTGCATTGGCATGGCGTTCTCTTGTGGCCTAACTATAGGCCCAGAATCAGAGGCGAGAGAATGGCTGCCAGCAAAAAAGTGAAGAGCCTGCCCAGGGCGGACATCGAAGCCATCTTTGCGCGCTTCCACCAAATTGAGCCCGAACCCAAGGGGGAGCTGGACTATTCCAATGCCTTTACCCTGCTGGTGGCGGTGGTGCTGTCGGCACAGGCCACCGATGTGGGGGTCAACAAGGCAACCAAGTCATTGTTTGCACTGGCCCCTGATCCCGCCGCCATGGTGGCGCTGGGCCAGGAACAGATCGAGCAGCATGTGCGCACCATTGGCCTGTTCCGCACCAAGGCCAAGAACGTGTTCCTGCTCAGTCAGCAATTGCTTGACCTGCACGGTGGCGAAGTGCCGCAGACCCGCGAAGCGCTCGAAGCCCTGCCTGGCGTCGGTCGCAAGACCGCAAATGTGGTGCTCAATATCTTTTTCAAGCAGCCCGCCATCGCGGTGGACACCCATTTGTTCCGGGTTTCCAACCGCACCGGCATGGCGCCGGCCAACACACCCCTGGCGGTCGAGCAGATCCTGCTCAAGGTCATCCCCGCGCAATATATGCTGCATGCCCATCACTGGCTGATCCTGCACGGGCGCTATATCTGCAAGGCGCGCAAGCCTGAATGCTGGCGCTGCCCGATTGCCCAGTGGTGTCGCTTTACCCCCAAGACGCCCATGCCCAGCGTTCCGGCCAAGGCCCATCAGGGCTAGATGCCGTAGCCCCGCGCCATGGCAGCAGCAAACAGCGGGATCAGCGCCAGCCCGATTATCTGCAGATGGATGAAGCGGCGGCTGCGCGCGATCTGGGCATCGGGCACGACAAAGCCCGGATCATCCCGCAGCGCCCGGCTCCAGCGCACCAGAGAAACGGTGGGCTGGATCGAGAGCAGGCCCACAATCACGAACAGCCCCATCTTGCCCCAGAAAATGTGGTTGGCCAGATAATAGCCCGCCCCGCTCTGGCCAAACAGCACGCGCCCCACGCCCACGGCGATCAGCAACATTGCCGCGCCGCCATAGGCCCGGTCGATCCGTGCCAGCTGTCTCAGTCGCATGCCTTCCAGACCTGGCCGCAACAGCGCGAATTCGGCAGCGACAATCCCCACCACCACGAACACCGCCAGATGATGGGCGACGGCCAGAACCAGATCGATATCCATTTGCGGGGCTCCAGCACCTTATGTTATCACTGCTCACATATATGAATGGCCATGTAAACAATGTCAACATCTGCCAATGCGCCTTACCATCACGGCGATCTGCGCCGCGCCCTGCTCGATGCAGCACTGATCATTCTCGAACGTGACGGCGAGGCGGGGCTGGGTCTGCGCGATCTGGCGCGGGCGGTGGGGGTGTCGCCTGCGGCGCCCTATCGCCATTTCGATAGCCGCGCCGCCCTGCTCGAAGCGCTGGCCGTCACCGGCTATCAGCGCTTCACCACCGCCATGAACGAGGTCGCGGCCAGCAACCCACCCGATATTCTCTCGGCCATGGGCAAGACCTATGTGCTGTTCGCGCTGAACAATACAGCGCTGTTCCGGCTGATGTTTTCGCCCCAGCTCAAGCGCGATAACCGCCCCGGTCTGCGCATGGCCGCCAATGCCGCCTTTGACACGCTCCGCCAGGTCAGCGGCGGCGATAATCCCGGCGGGCGGATCGCCGCGCTGGCCGCCTGGGCCCGGGTGCATGGTCTGGCCGTCCTGCTGCTTGATGGACAGATCGCCATCCAGGCCGGCGAGGATATCGAGGCCCTGATCACCGAAATCATCGAGAAGCGCTGAGCCGCTGGACGTTGCGCCCGGCCAAACCTTGCTCTAAACGGTCATCCGGCCCCCTCAACCCGGATCCGTTCATGACCCAGACGCGCTTCGACGTTCTCACCATCGGCAATGCCATCGTCGATATCATTGCACCGGTGGAACCAGGCTTCATCGAACGCGAGGGCATGAAAGAGGGGATCATGCACCTGATCGATACCGATCGGGCCGAAGATCTCTACGCCAAGATGCCCCAGGGCCGTCAGCAGATTTCCGGCGGCAGCGCCGCCAATACCGCAGCCGGCATTGCCTCGCTGGGTGGTCGCGCCGCCTTTGTCGGCAAGGTTGCCGATGATCCGCTCGGCGATGTGTTCGAGGCCGATCTGAACGATATTGGCGTGTTCTACAATACCAGCCGCCTCAAGAATGGCGCGCTGACCGCCCGCTCGATGATCTTTCTGAGCGAAGATGGCGAGCGCACCATGAACACCTATCTGGGCGCCTGCCACCAGCTGACCGAAGCCGATATCAACGAAAACGAGATCGGCGGCGCAGCCATTACCTTCATGGAAGGTTTCCTGTGGGATCCCCAGGAGGCCAAGAAGGCCTTCGTGCTGGCCGCCCACTATGCCCACAAGAACGAGCGCGCCGCGGCCCTGACCCTGTCTGATCCGTTCTGCGTTGATCGTTTCCGTGCCGAATTCCTCGACCTGATCCGCTCCAAGACCATCGACTACGTCTTTGCCAATGTGCACGAGCTCAAATCGCTCTATCAGACCGATGATCTGGGCGAAGCCGTGCGCGAAATTGCCAAGGATGCCGAAGTCGCGGCCATTACCATGGGGGCTGATGGCGCCATGGCCATCCACAATGGCGAAGTGACCTCGGTCCCTGCCTTCCCCATCGACAAGGTGGTCGACGCCACCGGCGCGGGCGATCTGTTCGCCTCGGGCTTCCTGCTCGGTCTGGCCCGCAATCAGACCATGGAAGAAGCCCTCAAGACCGGCTGTCTGTCGGCCCATGAAGTGATCAGCCATATCGGCGCAAGGCCACAGGTCGACCTGACCACCCTGCTCAGCCAGCACGGCCTGGCCGCCAGCTAGGCGTTCTCTGCCGCTAGTCGAGCCCCCACTTGGAGTTGATGGCCTTCATGATCCGCTCAAACCGGGCTTCGCTCCACCCGGCTGAGAGCATGACGAAGAATGCGATTGCAGCCAGTGCTGTCGGCACACTGCTTTACGCCGCGGAATAAACAACCGCAGCGGCAACCAGCGCAGATAGAAAACGCATAAAGTCCATTCCCATTCTCCCAAACATCAGATTCTGGAGCCTCGCCTTGGGCTTTAGGAAACAACAAGATGTATCGTCCCCGGCATGCCGCTGCTGAGAAGTAGTTAACGCTACCGGCATGGAGCAAATAGGGCGTTGAACATCTCTGGGAGTCGAAGCCCTTCCCGCTAGAACACGATCTTTGACGGCGGACCTACCCCAGACTCCTCCGCATCATTTCCAGCGCGTCTGCTGTCGTTCCCGTCGGCCGGAACTCCAGACCCACGGCGCCCGCATAGCCTTGTGTGTCCAGCCAGCTCAGCTTCTGTCGGAGCGGCAAATGCCCGCTGCCGGGCTGGTTGCGGCCGGGATGGTCGGCGATGTGGACGTGAAAGATGCGGTTCAATCGGCCGGCCAGCACGCTCTCGGGGTCCTCGTCCATCACCATGGAATGATACATGTCATAGGTCAGCCCGATCTCGGGGCGGTTGACGGCGTCGACAATGTCGAGCGCTTCGGCGGTGCTGGTCAGGTAATAGCCGGGATGATCGACGCGATCATTGAGTGGCTCCAGCGCCAGCCGCACGCCCGAGCCAGTCAGCACATCGGCCGAGCGGGCCATGGCCCGGGTCAGCGCCGCATGCTGGCGGGCGCGCTCGACGCCCTCAAGCAACGGCCCCGACTGGCAGATCAGGATCGGCGCACCCAGACGCACCGCCACATCGCGGCTGTTTTCGAGGCCGGCAAGAAAGCGGTCATGGTCGCTGTCGCGCGTCAGCTCGGCAAACGGTTCGGCGACAATGCCGGCCAGCGTGATGCCGGTCTGCTGCAGCGCCCGCTCCACCGCATCGAGATCCTTGTTCGACCACAGCCAGAATTCGACCTGTTCGAACCCCGCTGCCTTGGCCAGTTCAATGCGCTGGCAAAAATCATCGGTCTCGGGGACGAACAGCATGTCGATGCAGGCAGAGAATTTGCGCATCATGCCAGCCGCGTGCCGGTATTCATTTCCGCCAGAATGGCTTTGGCCGCAGCAGCGGGATCGGCCGCTTCAATGATGGGCCGCGCCACCACCAGATGGGTAGCCCCGGCGCTGAGCGCCTGCGCCGGGGTCATCACCCGTTTCTGATCACCAGCCGCGCTGCCGGCCGGCCGGATGCCCGGGGTGACGATGGAGAGATTTGGGCCAACAATGTCGCGTACCATGGCCGCTTCATGCGCCGAGGCGACCAGCCCGCCAATGCCGGCATCGCGCGCCTGCTGCGCCCGCAGCGCCACCAGTCCTGCCGTGTCGCGGGCAAAACCGGCTTCCTTGAGATCGCTATCGTCCATCGAGGTCAGCACCGAAACGCCCAGAATGGACAGATCCGAGCCTGCCGCACCCTTGACCGCGGCGCGCATGCATTGGGGATAGGCGTGCACGGTCAGCATGGTGGCCCCGGTCTCGGCAATCGCGGCCACGCCCTTTTCGACCGTATTGTCGATATCGAGCAGCTTGAGGTCAAAGAACACCTTCTTGCCTGCCGCCAGCAGCGCCTTGCCCAGCGCGAAGCCATCGGCGCCGTAAAAGCACTGATAGCCAATCTTGTAGAAGTCGACGCTGTCACCCAGCAGCGCCACGATTTCCTCGGCGCGTGCGCGTGACGACACATCCAGTCCAACGATCAATTGGCCAGCCATGCTCTTCCCTCCGATGTGTATGTTGGCTCAGCACCTAGAGGATTTGCACCCACGCCGCAAGCTGCCGGGCGCGATTGCCGATGGCGGGTCGGCGTGCTTAGTCTTGGCGATGCCAAGGAGGGCAATGGTCAATGTCCACGCTCGTCGTCACCCATCTCAACCACGATCTGCAGAACCGCAGATCCTATCTGAATTTCGTCTGGTCCGATGATCCGGCCAAGCGGCTGGGGCTCGAAGTGCCCTATGGCACCACGCTTGATGATGCCGAGCGCGCGGCCAATATCGCAGTTCAGTCCCTGTCCGATGAACTGGTGGCGGCCACTATCGAGCTGCCGCAACAGAAGGGCTGAACCAGCCGGGTGCGAAATCTTCCATCGCCACCCATTCGGCCGCAAGCTTTGCCGGTTCGAGATCGAACGCGAAGCAATTGCCGCCGCCGGGATGCGCATGCCGGCTCTGATCCTCGGCGCGGGCAATGGCGCGGCCGCTCACATGGCACTTGAGCAAGGTGCCCACCCCGCCATGGCCGCAAAACACCACCGGGCGGTCCGCGCCGGTTTCGGCCAGCGCCCGGGCCACCGCCGCCACGATGCGCATCTGAGCGTCGATGGCGCGTTCCCAGCCCTGGGCACTGGTTGCCGGTTCGCCAAAGAACCGGTCAGCCATGGTCTCGAATTCTGCGCTGGGCAGAAAGCCGGTGGCGCTGCGATCATTCTCGCCCAGGGAAGGATCGATGCGGATATCGCGGTCGGGCGACAACAGCGTGGCCAGTTCGATCGCCTTGCGCTCATCGCTGGCAAAGATCGCCGCCCCTGTCGGTACGATATCGCGATCGGCAAAAGCCTGGGCCCGCGCGCGCCCCTGTGGGCTCAACCCCCATTGCGGCACCGGCACGCTGGCGTCGATCAGCACTTGCGGATGGGTGACATAGAGCGCGCGCACTGCGCTAGCCCCGGCTAAAATGGGTCAGTTCGTGCACCATCTGATCGACCTTGCGCACAATGGCGGGTTCGACAAAGTTCTGCTGGGCGTCGAACGCTTCTTCGGCGGGCCCGATGCCCAGCAGGGTTGGCACCACCAGCGCTCCCACCTTGGTCAGCGATTCGCGCAGATGGCTCAGCGACCAGATTGTGCCGTACTTGCCCGAGCTCACCCCGCCAATGCCGAACACCGCATGGCGAAACGGGCTCGGCCGCTGGCGGCTGACCCAGGTGATGGCATTGACCAGCAGTGGCGGCAGCCCGCCATTATATTCTGGCGTGGCAATGAAAACGATGTCGTGGCTGCGCCATAGCTCGGCCAGGGCCACCGCACCCTGCGGAACGGCATCGGCTTCCAGATCCTCATTGAAGATGGGCAGATTGAAATCACCCAGATTGATGGCGTTCACGCTCACGCCCGTCGCCTCGAGCTGGCGTCCCATATGGGCCTGCAATTTCAGGTTGTGCGAGCCTTGGCGGATCGATCCGGACAGGGTCAGGGCAGTGGTCATGTCATCTCCAACTCAATTGATGTCGAAAGTGACGTGGCTGGTCCGTCGTGGCAAGGGCGTTGCCCCCGATCGGGCAATGTCCTAGCCATATCAATCCATCAGGGAGTATTGCCCATGTCTGCAATGATCTTCGTCAACCTGCCGGTCACCGATCTGGACGCTGCCATGGCCTATTACAAGGCCATCGGCTTTGATCACAATCCGCAATTTACCGATGAGACAGCGGCCTGCATCGTCATCAGCGACACCATTTTTGTCATGCTGCTCACCCATGACAAGTTCAAGCAGTTCTCGCCCCTGCCCATTCCCGATCCAAAGGCCCAGACCCAGGCCCTCTATGCGCTCTCGCGCGATAGCCGCGCGGCGGTGGATGCCATAGCCGAGGCCGGTCTCAAGGCCGGGGGCAGCGAAATACGGCCGGCCCAGGATATGGGCTTTATGTATTCACGCGCCATTGCCGATCTGGATGGCCATGTGTGGGAACATATGTGGATGGATATGGCGCAAATGCCCCAGGACTAGGCGCCGCTGGTGATTGCGCTGCCGCGTGCGCGGCATTGATACCATGCGGGGTTACCCCGCATGGCGCTGATTGAATACGCGATGCGCCTTAGGCGTCGAACATCTTCTTGAGCTTGTCGAAGAACCCGCCCGAGGTCGGGCTGGTGGCCTCGGTTTCGAGCTGGGCGAACTCTTCGAGAAGTTCGCGCTGCTTGCGGCTGAGCGCTTGTGGCGTCTCGATATCGAGCTGCACATACATGTCGCCGACATCCTTGCTGCGCAGCACCGGCATGCCCTTGCCCTTGAGCCGGACACGCTGGCCGGGCTGGGTACCGGCCGACACCTTCACCTTGGCCCTCGCATTGTCCAGCGTTGGCACTTCGAACTCGCCGCCCAGTGCGGCGGTGGTCATGGCAATGGGAACCCGGGCGAACAGATCGGCGCCATCGCGCTGGAACAGCTCATGGGGCCGGATCGAGATAAAGATATACAGGTCCCCCGGCGGGCCCCCGCGCAGCCCCGCTTCGCCTTCATTGGCCAGCCGGATGCGCGTGCCGTCTTCAATCCCCTTGGGAATATCAACGCTGAGCGTACGGTTTTCCTGACGACGGCCCTGACCACCACAATCGGTGCAGGGCTGGTCCATCATCTGGCCGCGGCCCTGACAGACCGGGCAGGTCCGCTCAATGGTGAAAAAGCCCTGGGCGGCGCGCACCTTGCCATGGCCATTACACTGCCGGCAGGTATGGGTGCCCGTGCCAGGCTTGGCACCCGAGCCGTCGCAGGTATCGCAGCCCACCAAGGTTGGCACGTCGATCTCGACGGTGCGGCCTTCAAAGCTCTCTTCGAGGCTGATTTCAAGATTGTAGCGCAGATCGCTGCCACGCAGCTTGGCCGCGCCGCCACCGCCCCGACGGCCGCCGCCGCCCATGAAGTCGCCAAAGATATCGTCAAAGATATCGGACATGGACGAGTTGAAGTCAGGCCCGAAACCGCTCGGACCGCGACCACCGCCATTCTCGAACGCCGCGTGGCCAAACCGGTCATAGGCGGCCCGCTTCTGGCCGTCCTTGAGCGTGTCATAGGCCTCGTTGATTTCCTTGAACTTGGCCTCGGCCTCATCATTGCCCGGATTCCGGTCAGGGTGATGCGCCATGGCCAGCTTGCGGTAGGCGCTCTTGAGCGCAGCGTCATCGGCGCCCTTTTCGACACCGAGCACGTCGTAGAAATCCCGTTTGGACAAGAAGCACGTCTCCAATGCGTTGCCGGTCGCGACAGGCGCGCCCGATCAAGATCTAAGCCCCTAGATGGCAATCGACCCCACGGCCCGCAAGGGGTCTGGGGCCGCTAGAGCGTTTTGAGCAAAAGTTGGTGCACTTTTGTCGGCCAAAACGCCCTTCTGCTCTCAGGGCAACCAATTACCCGCTCATGTAGCAAGAGCGGGCGCAGGCTTCAACATGGGTGATTCGATTGGCTAGCGGCGCAGCGCGGCCGCAAATGTCTTGCTCAACCCGTCCGCGACATCGGCCTGGGCAAACAGCGCCTTGGTGACGATCCCGCCCATGCCGAAAAATCCCTGCGTGACCCCGTCATAGCGCAGCATGGTGACCGCCACACCGGCCGCGCTCAATGCGCTGGCCAGTGCTTCGCCTTCCGAGCGCAGCGGATCAATCCCCGCCAGCACGATCAGGCTCGGTGGCAGTCCGGCCAGATCATCGCGGCCTACCAATTGCAGCGCGGGCACGGTTTCGGGCATGCCTTCGGGAAACAGCTGCTTGAAGCGCCAGCGCATGGCGGGTAGCCCGATCGGGCGCGTGCGCAGGGCTTCATCATAGGACGGTGTGCCCATATCCGTGTCGGCAATGGGATGGATCAGCACTTGCTGTACCGGCCGCAGCCCCCGCGTTTCACGTGCCTTGAGCGCCACATGCATGGCCAGATTGGCGCCTGCATCTTCGCCGGCCACCGCAATGCGGCGCGGATCGCCGCCCAGCCGATGGGCCTGACCACTCAGCCAGCCCCATGCCGCCCAGGCATCATCATGGGCCGCGGGAAAACCATGCTCGGGCGCCAGCCGGTAATCGAGCGAAAGCACAATGGCGCCCGCCCGCCAGGCAAAGGCGCGGGCCGAGGCGTCGTGACTGTCCAGATCGCCGGTAACAAAACCACCGCCGTGAAAATACAGCACCATCGGATTGAGCCGCTCCGCCAGCCCGGCGGGACGATAAAGCCGCGCCGCAAGGCTGCCATCGCCGCCGGGAATGCTCAGCGCCTCGTCCGCCACCTGATCATCACTGAGCGTGCCGCCCCCCTGCGCCATCAGCGCGGCGATCGCATCGACGGCCCTGGGCTGGCTGCGGGCCGCATCGGGGCTCAACTGCTCAAGCGGACGCGCACCCAGTTGTCCCAGCATGTCGATCACCAGCTTCATATCGGTATCAAGCCCGATGGCAGGGTCTTGCCCGATCAGTTCGGCAATCCGGCCAATTGAGTCGGCGGCTGCGTCGGGATCGGGGCGGGGATCGGTCATGATGGCGCTGCCCTGTCAGTTTTCAAGCGTCCCTTGGACCGGCTGAACCGGTCCGCAATTGGGCTCAATCAAGGATATTTTGCGGCAACCCTGTCGTCCGCCGACAGCGGCATACCCGCTAGGCGCCGGTTTCTGGCCTGATTCACGTGAAACCAGCAAGCCTTCACCACAACGAAAAACCGCGCCAGTGGCGCGTGTGGTGTCGGTTCGGGGGGATTGCAGCATGGGGATTGAAGGTGGCGGCCGCTGATGCGGCGCATATCGGTGGCGCTGCCCGAAGGGGCATGGTCGGGGGCACGCAGGCCCCCGCGGCGCAGTCTTAGCCGGTTACGTCGGCGACATTGACGCCCTTGTCCATCAGCTTCTTGCGCGCGGCATTGACCGCATCGACGCTGAATTCGTCTTCATGGCGCATCACGATGGCTTCGCTGGTCAGGTCACCGCGACCATGGGCCACCAGTTTCTCGAAGCCGTCGCTGACGCCTTCTTCCATCATCTGATCGCTCAGCACCTTGTTGGCGCCGACGCGCTTGTGCTTGGCGCGCACCTTGACCAGCCGGGTCACCCGGCCATTGTCGGCGGTGCGGAACTCTTCGGCAGCCGCCAGGCTGGTCCAGAAGGCCCGTTCGACCTCGTCGCCAGCGGTGTCTTGGGCAACGCCCACCAGCTCGGCAATGCGCATCTGGCAGTCAAAGGCCAGGTCGTCATAGCCAAGCCGGACAGCGTTCGCCATCAGCTTGCGCAGTTTGTCGGGGTCGGTGAATGTTTTGGGGTCTGGAATGTTCATGGATCACCATACCCAGTTCCCGTTCAAACAAAAAGAGGCCCGGCAGCTGCCGGACCTCTTTATCTGTCGCTTCAGAGCCGCTTAGGCGGACTTCTTGTCGTCGTCGTCGCTGACTTCTTCAAAATCGGCATCGACGACGTCGTCATCGGCCTCTTCATCGGAGCCATTGGCCTTGGCTTCGGCTTCAGCCTGGCTGGCCTTGTACATGGCCTCGCCCAGCTTCATCGATGCCTGACCCAGCGCGTCGGTCTTTTCCTTGATCAGCTCGCCATCATCGCCTTCGATCACGGCCTTGAGCTCGGTGATCGCGGTTTCAATGGCAGCCTTGTCTTCGTCCGAGACCTTGTCGGCATATTCGCTCAACGACTTCTCGGTCGAGTGGATCAGGCTTTCACCCTGGTTCTTGGCTTCCACAGCTTCGCGCTTCTTCTTGTCAGCGTCAGCGTTCTGTTCGGCTTCCTGAACCATCTTCTCGATGTCGGCGTCGCTCAGACCACCAGATGCCTGGATGCGGATCTGCTGCTCCTTGCCGGTGCCCTTGTCCTTGGCCGACACATTCACGATGCCGTTGGCGTCGATGTCGAAGGTCACTTCAATCTGCGGCACGCCGCGTGGTGCAGGTGGAATGCCGGCCAGATCGAAATTGCCCAGCAACTTGTTGTTGGCGGCCATTTCGCGTTCGCCCTGGAACACCCGGATCGTCACGGCCGACTGGTTGTCTTCAGCGGTCGAGAAGGTCTGGCTCTTCTTGGTCGGGATGGTCGTGTTGCGATCGATCAGACGGGTGAACACGCCACCCAGCGTTTCGATGCCGAGCGAGAGTGGGGTGACGTCGAGCAGCAGCACGTCCTTGACGTCGCCCTGCAGCACGCCGGCCTGAATGGCGGCGCCCAATGCAACCACTTCGTCCGGGTTCACGCCCTTGTGGGGCTCCTTGCCGAACAGCTGCTTGACCACTTCCTGGACCTTGGGCATGCGGCTCATGCCACCCACTAGAACGACTTCGTCGATCTGGCTGGCGCTGATGCCAGCGTCCTTCATGGCCTGCTTGCAGGGCTCAATGGTCTTCTGGATCAGATCGTCGACCAGGCTTTCCAGCTTGGAACGGCTCAGCTTGAGCGTCAGATGCTTTGGACCCGAAGCGTCGGCGGTGATGAAGGGCAGGTTGATTTCGGTCTGGGTCGAGCTCGAGAGTTCGATCTTGGCCTTTTCAGCGGCTTCCTTGAGACGCTGCAGCGCCAGCTTGTCGCCGCGCAGGTCAATGCCCTGCTCTTTCTTGAACTCGTCGGCCAGATAGTCGACCAGACGCATGTCAAAGTCTTCACCGCCCAGGAAGGTGTCACCATTGGTGGATTTCACCTCGAACACGCCGTCGCCGATTTCCAGAATCGACACGTCGAAGGTACCGCCGCCAAGGTCATAGACCGCGATGGTGCCGGTATTCTTCTTGTCCAGGCCATAGGCCAGAGCCGCAGCGGTTGGCTCGTTGATGATGCGCAGCACTTCAAGGCCGGCAATCTTGCCCGCATCCTTGGTGGCCTGACGCTGGCTGTCATTGAAATAGGCAGGAACGGTGATCACGGCCTGGGTGACGGTCTCGCCGAGATAGCTCTCAGCGGTTTCCTTCATCTTCTGCAGGATCATGGCCGACACCTGGCTGGGCGAGTACTTCTCGTCGGAAGCCTGCACCCAGGCATCGCCGTTGTCGGCCTTGACGATCTTGAAGGGCACCAGGTTCTTGTCCTTGGCCACGACAGCGTCATCAAACCGGCGCCCGATCAGGCGCTTCACGGCAAACAGGGTATTTTCAGGATTGGTCACAGCCTGGCGCTTGGCCGGCTGACCCACCAGACGTTCGCCATCCTTGGAGAAGGCGACCATCGATGGGGTGGTGCGGGCACCTTCCGCATTTTCGATAACCTTGGGATTGGTGCCATCCATAACCGCAACGCAGCTATTGGTGGTGCCCAGGTCGATACCAATGACTTTAGCCATTTACTCTAGCCTCTCTGTAAGCAAACCCTTGCTGGAGCCCCTCTTGCGAGGCAGATCCGAGGCTCCTTGGAGCCGGGTTCCTAGCAATTGAAATTGCGCTCATCGCTGAGCTTGAGGGGTATATAGGGGGGTCCCCCTAAGGCTTCAAGCGTTCAAAGGACACATTCGGCCCTGCTTGGTCTCATTGCCGCCGTTCTGGCAGAAAACAGCCCGACTCAGCCACCTGAGCGAGGCCGGCAGCACTGCCGACCTCCCCATGCGGCCCCCTTGACGCTATTGCGCGTCGGTCAGGGTATATTCGCTCAGCGAGCAGATATCGACTTCGCGCACATCAAGCACGCCGCCTTCGGCACTCTCAAAGCGGAAATCGTAAAAGCACTCGTCCGAGCCATCGCCAATGGTCACGGTGCCCATCGTATCGGGCTCGATGGTGCCGTTCTCGCCCAGCACGTCGGCGCCCCAGTTATCCTCATTGCTTGGCGTGGTATAAAAGAAGTGCACCGACTGGCTGCTATTGTTGATCAGCGTGAAGGCAACGGGCTCGGCCGCAGCCGGCATTGCACTGGCGGCCAGCGCCAAAGCGGCAAGGCCACCCTTGAAATAGGGGTTCATGGTTATTCTCCTCGGGGCCGGGCGCATCGGCGCCGCGACGGCGCACTATCAACCGGCGCGGAAATTAAGCAAGTGGCTTGCTCGTTGACGGCGCTTTTCTTTGCCCCGGCAAAACCCTAGAACCGGGCCATGTTCGCCACCGGCTCTGTCCTGCTGCACGATACCCGTGCCCCACACGGCACCAACCTGCTGTTCACCGCCCCCAAGGCGGTATTGCAGGCCCACAATGCTGCCGGGGTCCACGCGGCCCTGGCCCAGCTTGAGGCCGCCCAGAAAGAAGGCATGTGGGCGGCGGGTTATCTGGCCTATGAGGCCGGCTTTGCCTTTGAAGAGCGCCTGGCCCCCCGCCTGCCCGCGCACAGCGATACCCCGCTGCTCTGGCTGGGCCTGTATGATCCCCCGCAAGAGCTGTCATCGGCAGCGGTCGATGCGCTGCTGGCCGATGCTGCCAGGGGCAGGACAGGTCGCGCCCTCGATATCGTGCCCAGCCTGAGCCCGGACCAGTATGCCGCCGCCTTTGATCAGGTCAAAACCCTGATCGCGGCGGGCGATACCTATCAGGTCAATCTCACCTTCCAGGCCCGCTTCCGGCTTGAGGGCGACCCCGTTGCGCTCTATCGCGATCTGGTGCGCCAGCAACCGGTGGCCTATGGCGCCCTGCTCAATACCGGTGACCACTGGATCCTGTCGCGCTCGCCAGAACTGTTCGTCTCCAGCCGCGGCACCACGCTGCGCGCCCGCCCGATGAAAGGCACGCTCAAGCGCGGGCTTTCAATTGCCGACGATGCCGCCGGGCAGGCCGCCCTTGCCAGCGACGAAAAGAACCGTGCTGAAAATCTGATGATCACCGATCTGCTGCGCAATGATCTGGGCCGCATCGCCACCATTGGCTCGGTCAAGGTCACCGACCTGTTTACCGTGGAAACCTATCGCACGCTGCACACCATGACCTCGGGCATTACCGCCACACGGCGGCCCGACATCACCACCACCGCCCTGCTGGAAAACCTCTTCCCCTGTGGCTCGATCACCGGCGCCCCCAAGATCCGCGCCATGGAAATCATTGCCGATCTCGAAGCGGGCCCGCGCGGGCTCTATACCGGCTCGATCGGCTGCTTCGCCCCCAATGGCGATCTGACCCTCAATGTCGCCATCCGTACCGCCATCATTGATGCCAGCGGTCATGGCCGTATCGGCATTGGCGGTGGCATTGTTGCCGACAGCACCGCAGATGACGAATACCGCGAGGCCCTGCTCAAAATGGCGTTCTTCACCAATCCCGCCGACCCGGTCACCCTGATCGAAACGCTGGCCTGGCGCCCCCAGCAAGGCTACATCCTGCGCCAGCGTCATCTCGACCGGCTGGCGGCCTCAGCCGAATATTTTGCCCTGCCCTGCGATCTTGAAGCCATCAATGCCCTGCTCGAGGCTCAAGATTTCAACACCCCCATGCGCGTGCGCCTGACCCTGGATGCCGACGGCCCGGCCCTGACGGCGGTGCTCCTGCCGCCCAATCCCGACACATTCCGTTTCATGCTGGCGCCCGAACGGCTCGACAGCCAGAACCTGTGGCTGGCCCACAAAACCACCAATCGGGCCTTTTATGACGTCCCGCGCCAGCGCGCCCATGCCGATCATGGCGTCGATGAGGTGGTGTTTCTCAACCAGCGCGACGAACTCACCGAGGGTTCGATCACCAATCTGTTCATCGAACGCGATGGCATTCTGTACACCCCGGCTTTGGCTGCGGGTCTGCTGCCCGGCACGCTGCGCGCCGAGCTGCTCGCCAGCGGCAAGGCTGTCGAGGCGGTTTTGACGCTTGCAGACCTTGGCACCGCCGATGCACTCTGGCTGGGCAATTCGGTGCGTGGCCTGCTGCGGGCCGAATGGGTGCAGCCCCCGGTTCAGTTGGAGTAACGCCAGTGACGATTTCGATTTCCCCGCGCGACGTGCTGGTCGTGGTCGATGTGCAATATGACTTCCTGCCCGGCGGTCATCTGGCGGTGGCCAATGGCGACGAGGTCGTGCCGCTGATCAATGCGCTGGCCAGAAAGTTCGCCAATGTGGTCTTCACCCAGGACTGGCACCCGGCCAATCACATCTCCTTTGCCAGCCAGCATGCAACCAAGGCGCCCTTCGAAACCATCGAGCTTGATTATGGCACCCAGGTGCTCTGGCCCGATCACTGTGTCTGGAACAGCCATGGCGCCGAACTCAGCCGCGATCTCGACATTCCCCATGGCCAGCTGATCATTCGCAAGGGCTATAACCGGGCCATCGACAGCTATTCGGGGTTCCAGGAAGCCGACCGCGAAACCCAGACCGGGCTGGCCGGCTATCTCAATGAACGCGATATCGGCCGGCTTTATGTCGTCGGGCTGGCCACCGACTACTGCGTCGGCTGGACCGCCATTGATGGCGCCGCGAGCGGTTTTGACGTCACTGTCATCGAGGACGCCACCCGCGCCATCGACAATGATGGCTCGCTCGACAAGGCCTGGGCCGCCATGGCCGAAGCCGGCGTCACCCGCATCATGAGCCGCCAGATCCTGGGCTGAACGCCAGCCCCCAAACGAAAAATCCCCGCTTGCGCGGGGATTCACGTGAAACGCTTCGGATTGAAATCCTAGGCGCTCTTGTCGACGGTTTCTTCGCTTGACGCATGGCTGGGGCCGCCCTTGGCAACGCCGACCATGGCGGGGCGCAGAATGCGGTCGCCAATGGCAAAACCGGCCTGCACCACCTGCACCACAGTGCCTTCGGGCTGGCTGGGATCGGGCACTTCAAACATCGCCTGATGCTTGTGCGGATCGAATTTCTGACCCTTGGCGTCGATCGGCGTCACGCCATGCTTGGCCAGCAGGCGCTGCATTTCGCGCTCGGTCATCTCGATGCCTTCGATCAGGCTCTTGGTGGTCGCATCGCCATTTTCGCGTGCCTCTGCAGGCAGCACCATCAGGGCGCGGCTCAGCGCATCGGTGGCGCTCAGCATATCGCGGGCAAAGCCGGCAATGGCATAGCTGCGCGTGTCATTGACGTCGCGCTCGGTCCGCTTGCGCAGGTTTTCCATCTCGGCCACGGTGCGCAGCACCCGGTCCTTGAGTTCTGAATTTTCCGCGCGCAGGGCCTCAATCGGGTCGATCTGTTCGACGTTGTCGGCGGTCTCTTCAACCGGGATTTCGACTTCGGGCGTTTCGCCCGAGGCGGCGTTCTCGTCGCTCATGATTGCTGTCTTCCGCAAATACCAAACAATTTGCCCCGCATATCGGCCAATATGAGGGCTATTTCAAGTCCACCCGGTATTCTCCCCATGCCCAATGCGGCACCGGGGCGGCTACCGGGCCTCTCCGCTAGCGCTTGCGCGCCATCATGGCCGTGATGACGTGAGCGGTATAATCGACCACCGGCACGATGCGCGCATAGTTCAGCCGCGTCGGTCCGATTACCCCCAGCACGCCCACCACTTTGTCATTGGCGTCCTTGTAGGGGCTCAGGATCACCGAGGAACCCGACAGCGAGAACAGCTTGTTCTCCGAGCCGATAAAGATGCGCACGCCCTGCGCCTTGTCGGCATCGCCCAGCAGATCGAGCAGCCCGTCCTTGCTTTCCAGCTCATCGAACAATTGGCGCATGCGCAGCAATTCGTCGCTGGCCATGGTGTCATTGATCAGATTGGCGCGGCCGCGCACGATCACTGTGGGGGCATTGCTGGGCGAACTCTGGCTCAGCGTGGCAATACCCGCATCGACAAGTTTTTGGGTCAGCTCATCCAGCTCGGCCCGCTGTTGGGCGCGTTGTGCGGCCAGCACCTTGCGGGCTTCGGCCAGCGTCCGCCCCACCACATGATGGGCGATGTAATTGCCCGCCTGGGTCAGCGCGCTGGCCGTCAGCCCCGGCGGGGTTTCCAGAATGCGGTTTTCCACCTGACCATCTTCGCCCACCAGAATGGCCATGGCGCGATGGTTATCAAGCCGCACGAATTCGAGATGGCGCAGCACCATGTCGGCCTTGGCGGTGATCACCACCCCGGCCCCATGGCTCAGCCCGCTCAGCAATTGGCTGGCTTCGGTCAGCACATCCTCGACCTGGCCGCGCTGCTGCCCCTGGATCGACTGGGCAATCTGGCTGCGCTCGATCTCGTTGACCGCGCCCACTTCAAGCATGGCGTCCACAAAGAACCGCAGCCCGTCCTGGGTCGGGGCACGGCCCGCCGATGTGTGCGGCGCTGCGATCAGTCCGAGATCTTCAAGATCGGCCATCACATTGCGCACCGAAGCGGGGGATAACCCCCCTTGCAGCATGCGGCTGAGATCGCGGGAGCCCACTGGCGCGCCCGTATCCAGGTACCGCTCCACAATCTTGCGGAAAATGTCCTGGCTGCGGGCGTTGAGCACACTCAAAAAATCTTCCGGGAGCTTGCTCATGATTATTCGATAAAATCGTCCGCTTTAACTGTGGTCTCTTATTTAGGCGCATTGCTGCCTCCCGCCAAGCGTCCGCGGCTTGTGAGGCGGCGCTATGAGGGTTAAGAGGCGGTTAACTGCAATCGCCAAGTGGATTTCTGATGCGCCCTTCAGGACGTCAAGCCAACCAGATGCGCGCCGTCGCCATTGAACGCAACGTCGCCATGAAGGCGGAAGGCTCCTGCCTCGTCTCGTTCGGCAACACCAAGGTCATGGTCACCGCTTCGGTTGAAACCACGGTCCCGGGCTGGATGCGCGGCAAGGGTCAGGGCTGGGTCACGGCCGAATACGGCATGCTGCCTCGCGCTACCGGCAGCCGCAATCGCCGCGAGGCGACCGCCGGCAAGCAGACCGGCCGCACCCAGGAAATCCAGCGCCTGATCGGCCGCAGTCTGCGCGCCGTGGTCGACATGCAGGCCCTCGGCGAAGCCCAGATCACACTCGATTGCGATGTGCTCGAGGCCGATGGCGGCACCCGCACCGCCGCGATCACCGGCGCCTATGTGGCGCTGGCTGACGCCATCAGGTGGATGGATGAGCGCAAGCTGACCAAGGGCAAGGCGCTGCGCGATTCGGTGGCCGCGGTTTCCTGCGGCATCTATCGCGGCGCTCCCGTGCTCGATCTCGACTATCTCGAAGATGTCGAAGCCCATACCGACGCCAATTTCGTCATGACCGGCGCCGGCAAGTTCGTCGAAATCCAGGGCACAGCCGAACAGCAGCCCTTCAGCCGCGACGAGCTCAACGCACTCATGACCCTGGCCGAACAGGGCATTGGCGAACTCACACACATTCAGCAGGCAGTACTCTCGGCATGATTTCCTGGCTCAAGAATCTCGTCACCGCCAAACCGGCACCGCGTCAGCCCAGCACCATGCGCGATGCCTCGCCGGAAAACTGCGCGCTGTGGCGCGATGTGTCCCGGGCGCTTGATGCCAAGCCGAAAGGGTCGAGCAAGTGAGCCTTCCCCGTCTGCGCGCTGGCGACAAGCTGGTGCTGGCCACCCACAATTCCGGCAAGCTCACCGAATTCCGCGAGCTGTTCGAACCCTTCGGGCTGCAGATTGTCTCGGCGGGTGAGCTGGGTCTGCCCGAGCCCGAGGAAACCGGCACCTCCTTTGCCGAAAACGCCCGCCTCAAGGCCCATGCCGCCGCCAGGGCCACCGGCCAGCTGGCGCTGAGCGATGATTCGGGTCTGTGTGTTGATGCGCTCAATGGCGATCCCGGCGTTTACACTGCCGACTGGGCCGGCGTGCCGCGTGACTTTGGTCATGCCATGCAACGCGTGCAGGATGCCCTTCAGGCCGCTGGTGCCACCACGCCGCAGCAGCGCAGTGCCTCGTTCAATGCCACCATGTGCCTGGCCCATCCCGATGGCCGCGACGTGCTCTATGTCGGCAAGGTCGAGGGCCAGCTGATCTGGCCACCGCGCGGCAGCATCGGTCATGGCTATGATCCGATGTTCATGCCCGATGGCCACACCATCACCTTTGGCGAAATGCCCGCCGAAACCAAACACTCATGGGCCCCGGGCCAGCAGGGGCTCAGCCATCGTGCGCGCGCCTTCAACCAGTTTTTCGAGGCCCAGATTGAGAAATAACCCCAACGATCTGTTCGGGGTCTATGTGCACTGGCCCTTCTGCGCCAGCAAATGCCCATATTGCGATTTCAATTCCCACGTCCATCGCGGTCCCTTCGATGAGGATGGCTATGTCGCGGCCTATGAGCGCGAGATCGCCCATGCCGCCCAGCTCACCCCCGGCCGTGTCGTGCAGTCGATCTTTTTTGGCGGTGGTACCCCCTCGCTGATGTCGCCCAGCACAACGGGCCGCATCATCGATGCCATTGCCAGCCACTGGACCGTCGAGCCCAATGCCGAGATCACGCTTGAGGCCAATCCGACCAGCGTTGAGGTTGATCGCTTCCGGGGTTTCCGCACTGCGGGCGTCAATCGCGTCTCGCTGGGCGTGCAGTCGCTGCGCCCCGGCCCGCTGGCCGAACTGGGCCGTCGCCATTCCGTCGAGGAAGCCGTGGCCGCAGTGCGCATCGCCCAATCGGTGTTTGAGCGCTCCAGCTTTGATCTGATCTATGCCCGTCCCCGCCAGACGCTTGACGACTGGGAAGACGAGCTCAAGGAAGCGCTGTGGATGGCGCAGGGCCATATCAGCCTTTACCAGCTGACCATCGAGCAGGGCACGCGCTACTTCGACCTGCACGCCGCCGGCAAGCTGGCCATGCCCGATGAGGATCTCTCGGCCGATTTCTACGAGATGACCCAGGAGCTGACCGCCGCGGCCGGCCTGCCCGCCTATGAGATTTCCAACCATGCGCGCCCCGGCCAGGAGAGCCAGCACAACCTGCTGTATTGGCGCTATGGCGAATATGCCGGCATTGGTCCGGGGGCCCATGGCCGCCTGATGATCAACAATCAGCGCCATGCCACCGCCGACGAGAAAATGCCCTTTGACTGGCAGAAGAACGTCGTCGCCAATGGTCACGGCATGGTGGTCGACGATGTGCTGACCTGGGAAGAACAGGGCGACGAATTCCTCGTCATGGGGCTGCGCCTCAAGGAGGGCATTTCGCCCGCGCGCTTTACCGCCATTTCCGGTCGGCAGATCAATGCCGCCCAGATCGCGGCGCTCAAGGGCTATGGCTTTGTCGAAACCCTGCCCAATGGCAATATCCGCGTCACCGACCGCGGCT
The DNA here is from genome assembly GCF_018334155.1 of Devosia litorisediminis. Taxonomy (NCBI): domain Bacteria; kingdom Pseudomonadati; phylum Pseudomonadota; class Alphaproteobacteria; order Hyphomicrobiales; family Devosiaceae; genus Devosia; species Devosia litorisediminis. Next base: position 405,778 of record NZ_JAGXTP010000003.1, read on the forward strand.
GGCCCGTGCTCGACGCCGTCGTGGCCGATCTGGCTGCCTAGAGCTTGGGGCCTTCGAGCCGGCTCGCCCCGCCTGCGCCCACCTGCATAAGCGCCAGCGCATATTCGCTGCGGCCATTGCTGAGGAACCGGAACACCCCGTCACGGCCGTTAAATCCGGTCGGGGCGGTCATCAGCATCGGGTTATAGGGCGGATTGGCCAGCGACAACGTGTTCACATTGGCCAGAATAGTGGCGGTATAGGCGATGGTTGCCAGCGCATGCGGCTGGCTGTTGAACCGCGCCTGATAATCGGCCCGGATCGCGGCCATCCCCGCCGGATCAACGGCTGGATAGAGCGCCCCGCTCAGCGATGGCGTGGCTGCAATGGTCGTGTCGCCCTCCCAGTCGGCCGAGCCGACAATCTGCACATCCGCCGGGCTGACCCCGGCCTGCGCCAATTGCGCACCAAAGGCGGGTGCCGTGGCGCGGTCGGGAATGAACAGCGTATCGATCAGCCCTTTCTTGATCAGCGGCAGCGCCTGACTGACCACCTGGCTGACCTCGCTGGCGCCCGAGAACGTATAAACCGCACTGGGGGACAATCCCGCCTGCACCGCCTGCTGGCGGAATGCGGTCTGCAGTGCCTGACCATAGGCCGAGCTGGGAAAGGCCCCGGCGACGCCGCGCCGTCCCTTGGCTTTGACATAGCTTAGCGCCCGTTTCATCTCCATGTCGGGCAATACGCTGAGCAGATAGACCCCCGGTCCGGCCGCACCCGGATTGTTGGAAAACCCGATCAGGGGCACGCCCGCCGCGCGCGCCGCCGCGCCCGCAGCCGTCACCGAATCGCCGCGCAATGGCCCCAGGATCAGCTTGGCGCCCGAAGCGATGGCGGCCTGGGTGGCGCTGGTTGCCCCGGCCACCGTGCCGCCGGTATCGCGCAGGGTAATCGTGGTGTTCTCTGCAATATTGGGATTGGCCTCGATAAAGGCCATGGCCAACCGGCTGCCATTGGCCATGGACTGGCCCACACTGGCCAGTCCCGCATTGCCGGTCAGTGGCAGCAGCAGCGCCACCTGTACCGGTCCGCGACCAAACACCTGACCCGGTCCGGCGGTGGTCAATGGCGTCATGGTCTGGCCAGCTGTAGGCTGGCTCGAACCACCAAAGCCGAAATCAATGGTGCGCGAGGCAATATGGATGGGCGAACAGGCGCTCAGCACAAACAGGCCGACGATGGCGAAAGCCTGTGTTATGCCCCTTTGCGCAAGGCGATGACCTGTTCTTGTCCAACCGGTCATTGCGGCCCTTTCAATGCTAGCAGTCTGTTAACAGTTTGGGACCAATTGCTTAACCAATTCTCAACCTGCGGAGCCAGCACTCATGGCTGAAACCAGCCCGGGCTATTTCATTGCCGGCAACACCTTCACCGCGCCGCCACTGGCGCCGGGCCTGTATGTTGTGGCCACCCCGATCGGCAATCTGCGCGACATCACCATCCGCGCGCTCGAGACTTTGGCCGCGGCCGAGGCGGTGCTGTGCGAGGACACCCGCATGTCCGCTCGCCTCCTCGACCACTATGGCATCAAGACCCGCCGCATTGCCCTGCATGAGCACAATGAGCGCGCCAAGGCCGACGATATCGTCGCCCGCATCGCCGCCGGCGCCACCTTCGCCCTGATTTCCGATGCGGGCACGCCTTTGCTGTCCGATCCCGGTTTTCCGCTGATCCGCGCCATGGCCGAAGCGGGCCAGCCCGTTTTTCCCATTCCCGGGGCCTCGGCTTTGCTCTCGGCGCTGGTGGTGGCGGGCCTGCCCACTGACGCTTTTGCCTTTCACGGTTTCCTGCCGCCCAAGGCAGGCGCCCGCGCCAATGCCATCAAGGCGCTGGGCGATTCACGTGAAACCATGGTCTTTTATGAAAGCCCGCGCCGTCTCGACGATACGCTGGCGGCGATGGCCGAGATCTTCGGCGAGCGCCAGGCCGCCGTCGCACTGGAACTGACCAAGCGCTATGAGCGGGTGCATCGCGGCACGCTGGCTGAACTGGCCGCCATCTTTGCTGGAGGCGAAACCAAGGGCGAGGCGGTTATTGTCGTGGCCGGCGCTGCCGCGCCATCCGCTCCCGACGCTGCCGACTGGCAAGCCGCCCTGCTCGAGGAAATGGCCGATCAGCCTCTGCGCGCCGCCGTCGATACAGTCACGGCGCGCTACGGGCTCAAGCGCAAGGATGTCTACAATGCAGCCCTCGCCCTCAAAGCCGAAAAATAAGGCGCGCATCGCCGCCTATCGCGGTGGTCATCGTGCCGAAGCGCTGGCCGCGCTGTTCCTGCAGTTGAAATTGTACCGCATCATCGCGCGGCGCCACAAAACCCCGGTCGGCGAAATCGACCTGATTGCAGAGCGTTTCGGCACCACCGTGTTTGTCGAGGTCAAGGCTCGTAGGACGGCAGCGCGGCAAGCCGAGACACTCGAGGCGGTCAATACCAGCCGCATCACCCGCGCGGCCGATTACTGGCTGGCCCGCAACCCCGCCAAGGCCGACACCGATATGCGATTTGACGTGATTTTCCTTGCACCCTGGCGATGGCCGCGCCATGTCATCAACGCCTTCGACGCTAGCTGAGAGACACCATGACGCTCAAAGTCGCGGTCCAGATGGACCATGTAGCCACCATCAATCCCACCGGCGATTCGACCTTCGCCATGATGCTCGAGGCGCAGGCGCGCGGCCACAAGCTGCTGCACTACACCCCTGACACGCTGGCGCTGCGCGACAATGTGGTGACCGCGCTGGCGGCCCCGATCGAAGTGTTCGACCGGCCCAAGGGTGAGCATTTCCAGCTCGGCGAGGAAACCCGCGTCGATCTGTCGACACAGGACGTGATCCATATGCGTCAGGATCCGCCTTTCGACATGAACTACATCACCATCACCCATCTGCTCGAGCGGCTGCATCCCAAGACGCTGGTGGTCAATCCGCCCGCGGCGGTGCGCAATGCCCCCGAAAAGATCCTCGTCACCGATTTCCCCGAGCTGATGCCGCCAACCCTGGTGACGCGCGACCGGGCCATGATCCACCAATTCCGCCGCGAGCACACCAACATCATCGTCAAGCCGCTCTACGGCAATGGCGGCGCGGGCGTCTTCTTCCTGCAGGAGGGCGACCACAATCTGGCCAGCCTGCTCGAACTGTTCGAGGCCAATTACCGCGAACCCTTCATGATCCAGAAATACCTGCCCGACGTGCGCAAGGGCGACAAGCGGATCATCATTATTGATGGCGAACCCGTGGCGGGGCTGAACCGCATTCCCGCCGATGGCGAGGCGCGCAGCAACATGCATGTCGGCGGCCGGCCCGAGCTGAGCGAACTGACCGCTCGCGAGCGCGAAATCTGTGCCGCGATCGCCCCGGCGCTCAAGGAACGCGACATGATCTTTGTCGGTATCGACGTAATTGGCGACTATCTCACCGAGATCAACGTCACCTCCCCCACCGGCATCCGCGAGATCAAGCGCTTCGGTGGTCCCGATATCGCGGTCATGATCTGGGACGCCATCGAAAAGCGTCGCGCCAGCTAGGCCCGGGGTGGGCAAAACCACCCTAACCCGTTACCTCTAGGAAAAATTCGGGAACAGCGTCATGCCCACAACGACATTTCTGGCCGCCTTCGCGACCTTGTTTGCCACCGTGGGCGTGGCCGATATCGCCTTCATCTTCGCTGCGCTCACCAAGCGCAATTCGGCCAAGGAACGCTTTGCCTTTGCCACCCGCGGCGTGCTCATTGCGGCCGTGATCCTGCTCACCTTCGGTGTGCTGGGCAATGTGATCCTGGATCTGTTCGGGATCTCCATTCCGGCCCTGCGCACCGCCGGCGGCCTGCTGCTGTTCCTGATCGCCATCGACATGGTGTTTGCCCGCCATTCGGGCGGCACTGGTACCACCGATGAGGAAGAGGTCGAGGCCCGCCAGCGCGATGACATCGCCGTCTTCCCGCTCGCCATGCCTCTATTGGCTGGTCCAGGCGCCATCAGCGCGGTGATCCTGCTGACCACCGGCGCCAAGACGGACCTGGAATTCTGGGCCGTGCTGGTTGCGGTGGTGGTGATCCTGTTTCTGGCCTGGCTCACCCTGCTGGTGGCTATTCCCATCCAGCGCCTGCTCGGCGTCACCGGCCTGGCGGTGGTCTCGCGCGTCGTCGGCATTCTGCTCGCCGCCCTGGCGGTGCAATTCGTCTTTGACGGCATCAAGCAGAGCGGCATTCTGGGCGGCTGAGGTTGCCCGCTGGGGCCGGCAAACTGCTTCCAAACCCCGCAAATCCGTAAAATTTTACCGTTAAGCAAGTCTTAACGCTAAGATTGACCCTGCGCGTGAGGTGGCGCACATCAAGGGCCATGACGTGACTAGGAGGACGCCAATATGCGTGTTGCAGCTCTTCTCGCTCTACTGATTATGGCCATGTTTGCCGCCAGCGCCTCGACCGCCACACCGGTGCGCTCCGAAATGCTCACACCCCTGGTGTTCGACGCCACCTGAGCGATAGGCCCCATGCAAAAGGGCGGCCGACCATGTCGACCGCCCCCAGACATCTCGCATCTTGAAGTCTACTTCTTTGCCGAATTGCCGGTGCTGCCTGAGCCAAGACCGGTAATCGGCTTGGCGGCTTCCACCTTGTCCTTCTTCGGCTTCTTGGCTTCTTTATTGCTGCGCATCTGACCCTTGGCCATCTCACATTCTCCTCAGTGCCGGCCAGAGGGCCGACATCAATACCGATTTGACGCTAGACCTGCCCCCTTGCGCTGGCAAGGGCTAGACTATTTGGCGGCCTGACAGCGCCCGCTTGGCGCCAGCGCGGCAATCGCGCGCGGATCGCACCCGGTCTGCAGGAAGGTCAGCCAGTCATTCTGGTCGCCGTAATAGGCGTTGCGGTCAACTTCGCCCCGCACACCCCGCACCACGCCGGTCTGTGTCCACTGCCAGAACGTCCAGGTGCGGTTCGAATAGCGCTCATGGGGCTCGGCAGCGGTTGAACGCAGCCAGAAGGCATTGGGGAAATACTCGCCTTCGAGCACATCGCGGTGAAAGTTCATATCGGTATAGATCAGCGGCAGCTTGCCGGTGTGGCGCTCCATCACGTCGAGCATCAGGCGGATCTTTTCGAGCGCATCGGCGCGGCTCGGCTTGTTCTTGCAGCTCGAGTGATTGTTCCACTCCAGATCAAGCACGGGCGGCAGCGCGTCGGGATCATTGGGCACATTGGCGACAAACCAGGCCGCCTGTTCGGAGGCCAGCGAACACCAGGTCATGAAGTGATAGGCACCGCGCGGCATGCCGGCATCGCGTGCCCGTACCCAGTTTGTGCGGAAATTGGGGTCGAGGTAATCCTTGCCCTCGGTCGCCTTCATGAAGACGAAATGGATGCCCGACTGAAAGGCGGTACGGAAGTCGATATTTTCCTGATAGCGCGCCACGTCGATGCCCTGCACCGGCATGCCGCGCGCCCGGTCGACGCCCGAATGGGGCCGGTTATCGCCCTGAATGGGGCCATAAAGTCCGCCGCCTGACGAGCAGGCTACAACAAACCCGGCCAGCAATGCGGCCACGGCACCCTTTGCGATCGCGGAATACGAGGGAAATGGGCGGCTGAAAACCATCTGGGGCAAACTCTACGCAGGTACAAAATCTGCATTTGAATCAACATGGCGCGGTTAATGGATGCTTAGGTTAACCAGTAAGGCAGCTGGCGTGGTTAACAGGCCATTTTCCGTTCGCTTTACGTTCTTGTTCCCATCGACATGCTTTGCTAGATTTGCCGCAGGGTTTGGGGGAACAGGCCGTGGTCACCCGTGTTGCCACTGTAGCGTTTGAGGGCATTGAGGCTGTGCCGGTCGATGTGCAGGTGCAGATCGCGCCCGGCATGCCCAAGTTCATTCTGGTGGGTCTGCCCGACAAGGCGGTCAAGGAAAGTGGCGAACGCGTCCGTGCCGCGCTCGTCGCCTCAGGCATCGGCTTGCCGCCCAAGCGCATCACCGTCAATCTCGCACCGGCCGACCTGCCCAAGGAAGGCAGCCATTACGATCTCCCAATCGCGCTGGGCATCATGGCCGCCATAGGCGCCCTGCCCCAGGATGCGCTGGATGGCTATCTGGCATTGGGTGAACTGGGACTCGATGGCCGCCTGGCCCATGTCGGCGGCATTCTGCCCGCCGCCATTGCCGCCCAAGGGCGCGAACTGGGCCTGATCTGCGCGGCGCAATCGGGCGCCGAAGCCGCCTGGGCCGGCGAGGATCTCGATATTGTTGCTGCCGACAGCCTGTTGGCGCTGGTCAATCATCTGACTGGCCATCAACTGGCACCGCGCCCCTCGCCACGCAAGTTCGTGCCCACCAGCGGCCTGCCTGATCTCAACGAGGTGCGTGGCCAGCTTGTAGCCCGCCGTGCCTCGAAGTGGCTGCCGCTGGTGGCCATAACCTTTTGATGATCGGTCCCCCTGGGGCCGGCAAATCCATGCTTGCAGCACGCCTGCCCTCCATCCTGCCACCGCTCAATCCACGCGAACTGCTCGATGTGTCGATGATCCAGTCTATTGCGGGGGAGCTGGTGGGTGGGGCCATATCGGATCGCCGCCCCTTTCGGGCGCCGCATCACTCGGCCTCCATGGCCGCGCTGGTGGGCGGGGGGCTCAAGGTGCGCCCCGGCGAAGTCAGCCTCGCTCATAATGGCGTATTGTTTCTCGACGAATTGCCCGAATTCGCTCCCGCCGTGCTCGACAGTCTGCGTCAGCCTCTGGAGGCCGGCGAGACGGTGATTGCCCGCGCCAATGCCCGCATCAGCTATCCCAGCCGGGTGCAACTGATCGCGGCGATGAACCCATGCAAATGTGGCCTGGCAGGCACGCCCGGTCACACCTGTCGTCGCGGCAAGGCGTGTGCCGATGACTATCAGAGCCGCGTCTCGGGACCGTTTCTGGATCGTATCGATATTCGCATCGATGTCCCCGCCGTCACCGCCGCCGATATGATCGCCCCCGGCACAACCGCTGAAAGCTCTGCTGAAGTCGCGGCGCGCGTTGCCAGAGCGCGCGAGCGCCAGCGTCAACGCTTTCTCGAGCACGGGGCACCCGGCGTTTTCAACAACGCCGCCGCTGGCCCCAGCCTGATTGAATCAGTGGTCAATCCCGACGAGGCCAGCCAGACCCTGTTGCTGCAGGCCGCAGAGCGCTTCAATCTCTCCGCCCGCGCCTATCATCGGGTTCTCAAAGTGGCACGGACCCTGGCTGATCTGGCCGGCGTCGACCGGGTTGAGCGCCCGCATATCGCCGAAGCGCTGAGCTATCGGCTCAATCTGGGGCAAGCCTGATGCGACATCGCATTTCCTCCGGGGCGCTGGTGATCCGCGATGGTCGCCTGCTGCTGCTGCGCCATTTCAAGCCGGACCGCTATGACTTCTGGGCCCCGCCTGGCGGTGGTGTGGAAGGCAATGAGACCCTCGAAGCCGCCGCCGAACGCGAAACCTTTGAAGAAACCGCGCTGCGCGTGACAGCGCGACGTCTGGCTTATCTCGACGAGGTCTGGAGCCCTGATGACCGCACCATGAAATTCTGGTTTCTGGCTGACTACTGCGCTGGTGAAATCGACCTGGGCAGTAATCCTGCGCTCGATGAGTCCATTATCGAGGCTGCATGGATCGGACCAGGCGATCCCCTGCCGGGCCGTATGGTATTCCCTGCCTCCCTGCACGACCGGTTCTGGGATGACCTGGCGTCGGGGTTTGAACAGCCAGTGCGCCTGGCGCTGCAACGCCAGCAGGTCTGAGGGGGTAAGACCTGTGCATAACTGCGTGGATAAGTGTTTCACGTGAATCCGTCTGGTTACGCGTTGCCAACGGGCTGAGGCTCTCGCCCGGCCCAATGCTGGCCATTTTTGTTGACCAAGCTGCTTTCCGATCAGACCTCGTTAACGCGCAGCGAATAAGTCTGTGGCCTGAAAGTAGTAGGGTGTGATGACGCGTTCTGGCGAGCTGGTGCAGTGGAATAATAAGGGCGGCTACGGCTTCGTGCGCGATCAGGCGGGCAATGATTTCTATGTCCACATTTCCAAGCTCGTTGATGGCCAATTGCGCCCCCGCATTGGCGATCAGCTGACCTTTTCTATCGCTACCGGCCGCAATGGCCGCCCTGCCGCGATCAATGTCGCGGTGTCCCAGGCCGCCCCACTACCCAATCGGACAATGCGCGACATCAAGCGCTCACCGAGCTCGTTGTCGAGCTACAAGGTGGGGCTGCGGACTGCGGCGGCCACGGTGATGACCCTGCTGATTCTGCTGGCCATAGCGACCGAGCGTGTGCCGGTCTGGTTTGGTGGCAGCTATGCCCTGATGGGAGCGGCATCCGCCCTGCTCTATCGCTTCGACAAGCTCTATGCGCTCAGCGGCCGATGGCGGGTCAGTGAGACCAATCTGCATGTCGTCGATTTCTGCTTTGGCATTATCGGCGGGCTGGCAGCCCAGGAAGTCTATCGCCACAAGACGGTCAAACCGCGCTTTGTTGCCGCCACCTGGACCATTGCGCTGGTGCATGTGATCGGGCTGGCGGCGCTGGCCCTGGGTTGGGTCAGCATCGCCTTGCCCTGAGTCGGCTAGTGGAACTGGGCGGTCTCGGTTGATTCGCCCATTGCGGTCGTGGCGCTCTTGCCCTGGCTGACTGCCATCGAGACCGCATCGAAATAGCTCGTGCCCACTTCACGCTGGTGCCGCACCGCTGAAAACCCATGCTGTTCTGCCGTGAACTCGGCCTGCTGCAGCCGGGAATACCCCGCCATGCCATCGGCCTTGTAGGCGCGGGCCAGCTCAAAGGTGGACAGGCTCAGATTGTGGAAGCCGGCCAGCGTGATGAACTGGTATTTATAGCCCATCGCCGCAATCTCGCGCTGGAAGCTGGCCATGGCGGCCTCGTCCATATGCTTGGCCCAGTTGAAGCTGGGCGAGCAGTTATAGGCCAGCATCTGTTCCGGATGCACCTTGCGCACCGCTTCAGCGAACTTGCGGGCTTCGGCCAGATCGGGCGTGCTGGTCTCGCACCAGATCAGATCGGCATAGGGCGCATAGGCAATACCGCGGGCAATGGCAGCATCGATACCGCCCTTGAGCCGGTAGAACCCTTCGGCGGTACGTTCGCCGGTGACAAAGGGTGCATCCTGCTCGTCAATGTCGGAGGTGATCAGTCGGGCGGCTTCGGCATCTGTGCGCGCCATGATCAGCGTGGGCACCCCCATCACATCGGCGGCCAGCCGGGCGGCATTGAGCGTGCGGATGAACTGGCTGGTCGGCACCAGCACCTTGCCACCGAGATGGCCGCACTTCTTCTCGCTCGCCAGCTGATCCTCGAAATGCACGGCGGCCGCGCCCGCTTCGATCATTGCCTTCATCAGCTCGAACGCGTTCAGGGCCCCGCCAAATCCCGCCTCGGCATCGGCAATGATGGGCACGAAGAAATCCAGATCCGTCGTCGAAATACCGTCGGTGCGCTCCATGGTCTGGATCTGGTCGGCCCGCTGCAGCGCCTTGTTGATGCGCTTGACCACGGCGGGCACGCTATCGACCGGGTAAAGGCTCTGGTCAGGATACATATTGCCGCTGCTATTGGCGTCTGCCGCCACCTGCCAGCCCGACAGATAGATCGCTTTGAGCCCCGCCTTGACCTGCTGCACCGCCTGATTGCCGGTAAACGTGCCCAGCGTCGGCACAAAGTCTTCATTCTGCAGCAGGTTCCATAATTGCCTGGCGCCGTGCTCGGCCAAGGTGTGGCGGATGGGCAATGAACCCGCCAGCCGCTCCACATCGCTGGGCGCATAATTGCGGGTAATATTGCGCCAACGATCCGGGGCGTAGTCGGGGGCGGCAAATTTTGGTTGGTCGAGCATGTTTTCCTCCTCAGGGCATGGCTCCGCCGGTCCGGTGGGCCGGCGTATTCAGTGATTCACGTGGAACAAAGGGGTGTGGTCTGCTGTGCGCTGTCGATTGGCCTGTCTACGAAGCCAGCACCTTGCGGCTGAAGGTGGCAGCAATCATGCCGTCGCCGGAAAACAGCTCGGTGCTGCCCTGCCCGCCCACCAGCGAAAACTGGTGCCGCCCGATCTTGCCGGCAATGGCATAGCCCTGGCTGGCCAGGTTACGGGATTTGAACTGGGCCATGGCCTCAACGGCGGTCGGGGCAATGATGGTCAGGTATTCTTCGCGTTCGCTGATTGAAGGGCTCATCCGAAAGTCTCCTCGTTTGTTGTCTGTAAAGATTTGACAAATGCCTCAAACATGCAAGGAATAAGCGCATAAGGCCCAGTAAACCTGTAAAGTGCGACACAAGTCGTCATGTCGTTTTGTAAATACTGTAAAGAAAATGCTGGCAAAATTGCCGGGAGGAGCCGATGAACGAGCATGCAGACATGCAGATTGGCGGGCGCATCAAGCGCCTGCGCCGGACGCGCAAGTTGGCGCAGGCTGATCTGGCTGCGGCGCTGGGTATTTCTGCCAGCTATCTCAATCTGATCGAACACAATCGGCGCAAGGTCACCGTGCCCTTGCTGTTTGCCATTGCTGGCCATTTCGGCGTCGAACCGGGTGAACTGGTCGACAGCGATGAGGGACGCTTGCTGGGCGATCTGATGGAAGCCTTTGGCGACGACATCTTTGCCGATAGCGACGTGACGAACCTTGAAATCCGCGATCTGGCCCAGGCCAATCCGGCGGCCGCCCGCGCCATTCTCAAGCTCTATGACCGCTATCGTCTGGTCGCCAAATCCAGTGGAACGCCCGCCGCAGAGGGCGCCGGTGAACCCTTTCATCTGGCAACGGACGCGATTTCCGACTTCCTGCAGGAAAATGCCAACCACTTCCCGGCGCTTGAGGCAGCCGCAGAACGTGTTCGCGCCGATATTGACCGCTCGGGTGACAGCTTCGAGTTCGGCCTGCGCATCTATCTGCTCAACGTGTTCGGTGTCGAAACGCGACTGGCCTCATTGCCCCACGGCATTGCCCGCCAGTTCGACGAGCGACGCAGCCACCTGCTGGTCTCCGACATTCTGCCCACCGAATCCGGTTTGTTTCTGGTGGCCCATCAACTGGGACAGTTGGCGGTGGCAGGTGAAATCGAGGCGATTATCGCGGCGTCGAGCCTGCCCGAGGGCGATGCGCCAATCCTGGCGCGCAATGTGCTCTCGGCCTATTTCGCCGCCGCGCTGATCATGCCCTATGAGCCGTTTCTGCGTGCCTGCCGCGACTATCGCTACGATATCGAACGCGTTGGGCGCCGTTTTGGCGCCAGTTTCGAGCAGGTCTGTCATCGCATGACCACGCTGCAACGCCCTGGTGCATCGGGCATTCCGCTGCATCTGGTGCGCACCGATATTGCCGGCAATATCTCCAAGCGCTTCTCGCTTTCGGGCATCCATATTCCGCGCCATTCGGGCGCCTGCCCGCGCTGGAATATCTATTCGGCGTTTCTGGCGCCAGAACGGATCAATATCCAGCTCAGCCAGATGCCTGACGGGCAGCGCTATTTCTGTATTGCCCGCACCATCGTCAAAGGCGACCACCGCTACAATGCGCCGCGCCGCTATATGTCGATCGGTCTGGGCTGCTCGATCCACCATGCCAAGGAGCTGATCTATTCCGATGGCATGGACCTGACCGGCGACAGCCAGATGGTCCCGATCGGCGTGGGCTGCCGCATCTGTCCGCGCATGGAATGCGGCCAGCGCGCCCATCCTCCGGCCGACCATCGCTTCGAGCTCGATCAGGCCAACCGCCCCGAAAGCCTCTATGCCCGGATGTAACCGACTTCAGGACCGATCGGGTCCGAGATGGTGAAATTCTTTGGGCCAACTGTCGCGCCATTCGCGCTCCAGCACTGCCCGGCGCTTGCCATAACGCTGCTCTGTCACCGTTAGCGTCACGATGCGGTCAGTGCGAAAATTACGGAATGCATTGCGCAGGCAGCACCAGGCGGCAATGGTTTGCTTGCCCTCATAATAGGCCAGCTGCACCGGCCAGATGGTGCGCTCGGATGGATTGCCAGCCTCATCGGAATAGGCAATGCGCAGCGCCCTTTCGGTCCGCATCGCCTGCCGCACCTGCCCCAATATCGGCATCGGTTTTTTGGTGCTCCACACCGCCACGGGCCACAGCCCGGTATCATTGATCCGGTCGCGCAGGTCTTCGGGCGAGGCAGTGGCAATCTTGGCCAAAGCATTGTGGGCGGCGGCCCCCAACCCATCATCGGGTTGTGCCCCGACCCAGCGCGCGCCCAGCACCAGCGCTTCGAGTTCTTCGGGGGTAAACATCAGGGGCGGCAGGAAAAAACCGGGTTTCAGCATATAGCCAACCCCCGCTTCGCCATCGATCGGGGCACCCAGCCCGATAAGAGTCTGGACGTCGCGATAGAGCGTGCGCACCGAAACGTTCTGCTCCTCGGCCAGCGCGGCGGCGGTGACCGGGCGTCGGTGGCGGCGCAGGGCATCCATAATGGCGAACAGCCGCTCGGTCTTGTCCATGACCAGATCTCCTCAGCCGCTCCGGCACCCCAGATCGCTGGAACGGCGCCGCGCGCTGCACCAGCCAGAGCCGTCCGGACACGCTTGGTTCGTGCCATTCTCGCCTCCTGCACTATTGCAGGAGCATCATCTCACCACGCTGCTGACGGGCGGTGGCAGCAGCGTGGCGCAGGTCAGGTCTTAGCCGATCTCGATTTCGCACCAATGGCTATAGGGCCGCTCTGGCGAATAGATCACATTGGGGAAGTGCGGATTATGCACGGCGTCAGCAAAGGCCTGATCTTCAAGGCAAAAGCCCGAATGCTTGCCATAATGCTTGCCATTCAGGCCCGGCACGGGAACATCGGTCCATACCCCGTTATAGACCTGTACGCCCGGCCGGTCGCTCCACAGCTTGAGCGTCAGCGACTCATCCGGCGCAACGACCGTGGCGATCGGGTCGGCATGCTTGCGGCCGGTATCGAGCACCATGCCCACATCATAAGCCACGGGATGTCCATCCGCGTCACGCATGGTGCGTGGGGTGCGCAAATCAAACTTGGTGCCGCGTGATGGCAGGATGGCCCCCGTTGGTGCCAGATCGTCGCCCAGCTCGGTAATGGCGCTCGAATTGACCTGAATGGCGTGGTCCAGCACGTCATCGGTCGTGCCCAGATTGAAATACTGGTGCTGTACCAGACTGATCGGGGTCGCCGTATCGGTGGTGGCGGCGAGCTCGAGGCGCAGCGCATTGCCCTTGAGCGAATAGGTCGCCGAGAAATTGACATTGCCCGGATAGCCCATGGCGCCATCCGGGCTGAAATGGGTGAAACGCACCGCGTTATTGGCCTCATCGACCTGCCCCTGCCAGACTTGGCGTCCCAGACCTTCCTCGCCGCCATGCAATTGCAGCGAACCGGCATTGGGCGGCAACTGGTAGGTCTTGCCGTTCAGCTCAAACGATGCGTTTTTGATTCGATTGGCTACCCGGCCGGCCAGAGCGCCGAAATGCGGGCTGTGTTCGAGATAGGCTTCAAGGCTATCAAACCCCAGCACCACGGTGCGCTCCCCATTGGCAACCGGCACCCGCCAGTCGCGGACAGCCACGCCGTAACCGATCAGATCGACCGTTACCCCGGTGTCGCTGACCAGCCGAAACTGATCCACCCGCTTGTCGTTGAACGTGCCGAAATTCGAGACCGCGATGGCCATGGTCAGCTCCCCCTTGTGAATTTGGCGCAAGGTCTATCCTGCTTTCGCCGATAGCTGCAACGTCGCACTTGACCTTTTGGTGATGACTGCCAAAGCTCCGGCCAGGCAATTCAAGGAGCATGCGTGAACGAGATCGGGTTGAAACGCCGCGCCACCGTCCATGACGTGGCCCGCGCTGCCGGCGTATCCCTCGCCACCGTGGATCGGGTTCTCAATGGCCGACCCGGCGTCCGCGCCGTCACGGCTGAAAAGGTCGAGGCTGCCATCGCCGAAATCGGCTTTCAGCGTGATCTGTCGGCCTCGCTGCTGGCACGAGCGCGCGATCTGCGCCTGAGCTTCTTCATTCCCGATGGCTCCAATGAATTCATGACCAGCCTCGCCGAGGCCGTGACCCGCCGCGCCGGACCCGCCCTGGCCGAGCGCATGCATATCCGCACCCGCCGCATCAAGGCACTCGATGGCGACGCGCTGGCCCAGGCCCTGGACGCGCTTGAACCCCCTGATTGCGATTGCGCCATCATTGTTGCCAGCCAGGAGCCATCGGTGGTCACCGCTGTCGATGATGCTACGCGGCGCGGCATAGCCGTCATGACTCTGGTGTCCGACCTGCCCGGCACACAGCGCCGCCATTTCATCGGTATCGACAATGTCGCGGCGGGTCGCACGGCAGCCTCGCTGATGGGGCGCTTCCTGCCCCAGGGCGGTAAGGTTGCCGTCATCGCCGGTTCGCTGCATCTGCGCGATCATATTGATCGGCTTGGTGGTTTTCAGTCTGCTCTGGCCGCCGAATTTGGTGCCGTTGAACTGCTTGGGCCCATTGAGGGGCACGACGAGCGTCGGGAAACCCAGGCCATTGTCGGCGATTTGCTGGCACGCCACCCCGATCTGGCGGGGATCTACAATCTGGGTGCCGGTAATGCCGGTCTTGTAGCGGCGCTTGAGGAATCGGCGCGTTCAGGCGCCATTCGCGTCATTGCCCATGAACTGACCGAACCCACCCGACGGGGCCTGCAATCGGGCGCCATCGACGTTGTTCTGGACCAGAATCCGGACGGCGAAATTCGTGAGGCGCTGACCGCTGCACGGACCCTGGCTTTGGGTGGTAATACCATCGGCGCGGCCGACCCCATTGAAATCGGTATTTTCCTGCGCGACAATCTGCGCTAATAACAGCGCCATTCATCAAACCGGCGTGGCCCGAAACGGGCTGGGAGGACGTTCAGATGTTTCACATGACCAGACTTGAGGTACGTGCCTCATGACCTATCTCGGCATTGATATCGGCACTTCGGGCGTCAAGGTCCTGCTGATCGACGAGCATGGCCGCGCGCTCGGCGAAGCCTCCGCTGCCGCTGTCGAGCCCGTGCGTCCCCATCCCGGATGGTCCGAACAGAACCCGACCGACTGGTGGACAGCGACATTGGCTGCTGTGGACGCGCTGTCCAAATCGCACCCCAGTGAACTCGCCGCGGTGCGCGGCATTGGCCTGTCCGGCCACATGCATGGCGCCACCCTGCTCGACAAGAATGACGACGTTCTGCGCCCCTGCATCCTGTGGAATGACGGTCGCTCGGCAGCTGAATGCGTCGAAATGGAAGCGGCGCTGCCAGGTTTGCGCGCCATTGCCGGCAATATCGCCATGCCCGGCTTTACCGCCCCCAAGATTGTCTGGGTGCGCAAGCACGAACCCGAAATCTTCGCCAGAATTGCCAAGGTTCTGCTGCCCAAGGCCTATATCCGCCTTCTGCTGACCGGCGAGCATGTCGAGGACATGTCCGATGCCGCCGGCACGCTCTGGCTCGATGTCGGCAAGCGCGACTGGTCCGATGAACTCCTGGCGGTGACCGGCCTCAATCGCGGCCACATGCCGACGCTGGTCGAAGGTTCGGCCCCCTCGGGCGCGCTGAAACGCGAATTTGCCCAGCGCTGGGGCATGGATGCCAATGTCGTGGTCGCCGGCGGTGCCGGTGACAATGCCGCCTCGGCCTGCGGGATTGGTGCCATTCGGCCCGGCGAAGGCTTCGTTTCGCTGGGCACCTCGGGCGTGCTGTTCGTCTGCAACGACAAGTTCCGCCCCAATACCGAAGGTGCCGTGCATGCCTTTTGCCATGCCGTGCCCGATACTTGGCACCAGATGGGCGTGATCCTCTCGGCCACCGATTCGCTGAACTGGCTGAGCAAAATTACTGGCCAGAATCAGGCCGCCTTGTCTGGCGCCGCCGAAGCCCAGTTCACCGGACCGGGCGAGGAAATCTTCCTGCCCTATCTCTCGGGTGAACGCACCCCGCACAACAATTCGGGCGCGCGCGGAAGCTTTGTCGGCCTCAGCCATCTCTCCGACCCGGCCAGGCTCGCCCAGGCTGTCATGGAGGGCGTGACCTTTGCCTTCCGCGACAGCCAGCGCGTGCTGGCTGACGCCGGCACCAGGATCGATCGCCTGCTGGCAGTGGGTGGTGGCTCCAGAAGCGCATTGTGGCTCAAGATGATCGCCACCAATCTCGACATGGAAATCGCCCTGCCCGAAGACGGCGACTTTGGCGGCGCTCTGGGGGCTGCCCGCCTTGGGCTGTGCGCTGCCGAGGGCGCCAGCCCGGCCACGGTGATGACCATGCCGCCAATCAAGACTGTCATTGCGCCCGACAAGACCCTGTCGGCCGCCTATTCCGATCAATATGCGCGCTTTTCTGCGCTCTACCCCGCCATCGAGGAGGCAATTTCGTGACTGATTTTTTCAAGGGCATTGCGCCGGTAAAGTTTGAAGGCCCCGACAGCACCAATCCGCTGGCCTATCGCCACTACAACAAGGACGAGATCGTCGCTGGCAAGCGCATGGAGGATCATATCCGCCCCGGCGTCGCCTACTGGCACACCTTTGCCTATGAGGGCGGCGACCCGTTTGGCGGTCGCACCTATGATCGTCCCTGGTTCGACAATGGTATGGATGGCGCGCGCATGAAGGCCGATGTGGCCTTCGAACTGTTCGATCTGCTTGATGTGCCCTTCTTCTGCTTCCACGACGCCGATATTGCACCCGAAGGCGCCACGCTCGCCGAATCCAACCGCAATGTGCGCGCCATTGGCGAGATCTTCGCCCGCAAGATGGAAACCAGCCGCACCCGGCTGCTCTGGGGCACCGCGAACCTGTTCTCCAACCGTCGCTACATGTCGGGCGCCGCGACCAATCCTGATCCGGAGGTCTTTGCCTATGCCGCTGGCCAGGTGAAGAACGTGCTGGAGCTGACCCACGAACTGGGTGGCGCCAACTATGTGCTGTGGGGTGGTCGTGAGGGCTATGAGACCCTGCTCAATACCAAGATCGGTCAGGAACAGGACCAGATGGGCCGCTTCCTGCACATGGTCATCGAGCATGCCCACAAGATCGGCTTCAAGGGCCAGATCCTGATCGAACCCAAGCCGCAGGAACCCTCCAAGCACCAGTATGATTTTGACGTCGCCACCGTCTATGGCTTCCTCAAGAAGTACGGTCTGGAAAAGGATGTGAAGTGCAATATCGAGGTCGGCCACGCCTTCCTCGCCAACCACACTTTTGAGCACGAACTGGCGCTGGCTGCCTCGCTGGGCATTCTCGGTTCGGTCGACGCCAACCGCAATGACATCCAGTCCGGCTGGGACACCGACCAGTTCCCCAACAATGTTCCCGAAACCACGCTGGCTTTCTACCAGATCCTCAAGGCCGGTGGGCTGAACTCGGGTGGCTGGAACTTCGACGCCAAGCTGCGCCGCCAGTCGATCGACCCGGCTGACCTGCTGCATGGCCACATTGGCGGTCTCGATGTGCTCGCCCGCTCGCTCAAGGCCGCTGCGGCCCTGATCGAAGACGGCACCTATGACAAGACGGTCGACGAGCGCTATGCCGGCTGGAATTCGCCCGATGGCAAGGCGATCCTTGATGGCAAGGTGTCACTGGCCGATCTGGCTGCCAAGGTCGAGGCGGAAAACATCAACCCGCAGCCACGCTCGGGTCAGCAGGAATATCTCGAAAACCTGATCAACCGTTTCGTCTGATTCGCAGGGACGGGTCGTCACCCTCGGGCTTGACCCGAGGGCCCTTCATTTACCAGCGCACCGCAAGTGCAAAGCCCTCGGGACAAGCCCGAGGGTGACGCGTGGTTGTGGTGTTGGCATTTCGCTTCGCAAAGGCCCCCATCATGCCGCAAATTACCAATCCCATTCTGCCCGGCTTTAATCCGGACCCGTCCATTCTGCGCGTCGGCGATGATTATTATATCGCCACCTCGACCTTTGAATGGTTTCCAGGCGTACAGATCCACCACTCCAAGGACCTCGCCAACTGGACGCTTGTGACGCGTCCGCTCAACCGCAAGACCCAGCTCGACATGCGCGGCGACCCCGATAGCTGTGGCGTCTGGGCCCCCTGCCTCACCCATGACGGCAAAAAATTCTGGCTGGTCTATACCGACGTCAAGCGCAAGGACGGCTCGTTCAAGGACGCGCACAATTACATCGTCTGGGCCGATAAGATCGAGGGCCCCTGGTCCGACCCGATCTATACCAATTCCTCGGGTTTCGACCCCAGCCTGTTCCACGATGATGATGGCCGCAAATGGTTCGTCAACATGACCTGGGACCACCGCCGCCGGCCATTGCTGTTCGCCGGTATTGCGCTGCAGGAGTTTGATCCGATCGCCGAAAAGCTCGTCGGGCCGGTCAAGAATATCTATCAGGGCACCGACCTTAAGCTGGTCGAAGGTCCGCACCTCTACAAGCGCAACGGCAAGGACGGCAAACCCTGGTATTATCTGCTCACCGCGGAGGGCGGCACAGCCTATGATCATGCGGTGACCTTTGCCCGTTCGCGCAATATCGACGGTCCCTACGAAACCCATCCCGACAAACACATCCTGACCTCAAAGGACGCGCCTTTTGCGGCCCTGCAGCGGGCCGGCCACGGCGATCTGGTCGAGACCCCCGAGGGCAAGACCTTCCTTGTGCATCTGACCGGTCGCCCCACCACGCAGGATCGTCGCTGTGTTCTGGGCCGCGAAACCGCGATCCAGGAGGCCTATTGGGGTGATGACGACTGGATTCACGTGAAACAGGGTCCCGTGCCATCGCTGCATGTCGAGGTGCCCGGCACCCGTGACGAGACATCCTACTGGGCAGAGCAGCGCTACAGCTTCGACAAGGGCTTGCCCGTTGACTTCCAGTGGCTGCGCACGCCCGAGCCAGAACGCATCTTCAATACCGATAGTGGCAAGCTGCGCCTGATCGGCCGGGAGTCGATTGGCTCGTGGTTCGAGCAGTCCCTGGTGGCCCGCCGCCAGACCCATTTCAGCTATGATGCCGAAACCACCGTCGATTTTACGCCTGCCGATGAGCGGACCATGGCGGGTCTGACCGCCTATTACAGCCGCTACAATTTCTTCTATCTGGCTGTGACAGCCCATTCTGACGGCAAACGCGAATTGCTGATCATGAGCTCGGAGATGAGCTGGCCCGACGGCAATCTGGAATTCCCGGCCGATCCTGTATCGATCCCCGATACCGGCAAGATCCGGCTGGCGCTCACCATCCGTGGCCGCGCCCTGCAGTTCTTCTATGCCCTTGAAGGTCAGGAATTGCAGCCGATCGGCCCGGTGCTCGATGCCTCGCTGCTCTCGGACGAGTGTGGTGGGCACCAGGCCCATGGCAGCTTCACCGGTGCCTTTGTTGGCGTGGCGGCACAGGATCTGAACGGCACGGCCAAGACGGCCGATTTCGACTACTTCACCTATCGCCCCGTCCAGCATCATTCCGATCGCTACGAAATCTGATCACGATATCCCAAGCCGGGGCAGACAGCGCCCCGGTTCGGGTCTAACCTCCCCCCTCTCAGACCGCGTTCGCTTCGACCGCCCCGTATCTGACTGGCCGTCCTGGCGCACGCTCTCTGCAACAGGGGAGGAGGACGGACATGGCCCATTTCCATGTGATTTCCGGTGCCGGCGACAAGCTCGACCTGCCAGTCATTTGCCGCATTTCGATCGCAGACTTGGGAGATGTCCTGCGTCTGGGGTTCGCCGATTTCTGGGAGAAGCCCAGCCACTACGCCATGCTGGCCATCATCTATCCCATTGTCGGCATCGTGCTGACCGTGTGGATGAACGGCTACCACACCTGGCCCCTGCTCTATCCGCTGATCGGTGGCTTTGCCCTAATCGGACCCTTTGCCGCCCTGGGCCTATATGAAATCTCTCGCCGCCGCGAACAGGGGCTCGAGGCCTCCTGGGGCCATGCCTTCGACGTGCTAAAATCTCCCGCCATTGGCTCGATTGCCGCTGTCGGGGTCATGCTGCTGGTGCTGTTCACGCTCTGGCTGACCACAGCGCAGGCGCTCTATGAAAGCCTGTTCGGCGCCAGCACGCCGCAGACGCTGGACGGCTTGCTCGCGCAGATCTTCACCGAACCGGGCGGCACTACCCTGCTGATCGTGGGCACCATGCTGGGCGCGCTGTTTGCGCTGGCCACGCTGTGCACCAGCGTCATCGCCTTTCCATTGATGCTCGATCGCGATGTCGGGGCCTTTGTTGCGGTCGAGACCTCGTTCCGCGCCGTGCTGAAGAACCCCTTGCCAATGCTGGCCTGGGGCGCGCTGGTCGGGGCCGGATTGTTCATCGGTACCATCCCGCTCTTTGTCGGCCTGGCCATCATCATTCCGATCTTTGGCCATGCCACCTGGCACCTTTACCGCAAACTGATCGACAACGCATCGCTGATCCGCCAATAGGCCGTTGCCCGCCCCCGCCGGACCGCGCCTGCGCACGCTCTGCCCCCTACAGCTGGAGCGGTCCGCTCAAACGATAAAAACCACTGGCAAACCGGGTCGCAGCAGCGCTGTGCCCGGTTGGCTTCTGGTTGCGAAGCGCCTAAGTTCTGCGCTCTTTTGATCGCGAACCGCCCGAGCTTATGGACAAGACTTCTTCCCAGGCCGTCGCCAGCCCGCCACCGGCCACCCTCACGCCGATGATGGCGCAGTTTTTCGAGATCAAGGCGGTCAATCCCGGCTATCTGCTGTTCTATCGCATGGGCGATTTCTACGAACTGTTCTTTGAGGATGCCGAGATCGCCAGCGCTGCGCTGGGCATTGTGCTGACCAAGCGTGGCAAGCATCTGGGCGAAGACATCCACATGTGCGGCGTGCCCATCCATGCCGCCAATGATTATCTCAACAAGCTGGTCAAGCTGGGCCATCGCGTCGCCATTTGCGAGCAGATGGAAGACCCCAAGGAAGCCAAGAAGCGCGGCGCCAAATCGGTGGTGCGCCGTGACGTTGTCCGCCTGATCACCGCTGGCACGCTGACCGAGGATGATCACCTCGATGCGCGCAGCTCCAATTTTTTGGCGGCCCTGTCCATGGTGCGCCATGGCGACACCGATTTTGCTCTGGCCTGGGCCGATGTCTCGACCGGCGAGACCTTTACCGCCGATCTGACCGCCGAACAGCTTCAGGATGAAATGGCCCGCATCAATCCTGCCGAATTCCTGCTGACCGAGGCCACCCGGCTGACGCTCGTCGACCGGCATCTGTTCGCGCCCGGCTGGGCCGATATCGCCCACGCAGCGCCCCCCGAGAGTTTTGACAGCGAAGCCGCCACGGCAACCCTGCGCGAGGCCTTCCCCGACGACACGTTCGATCCCTCAATCCTGTCGCGCGCCAGCCGCTCGGCTCTGGGGGCCATCCTCGCCTATGTGCGCGAAAGCCAGAAGGGGGTCGGCGTTGCCCTGCGCGCCCCCAAGGCCGAAACCACCAGCAAATACCTGGCCATTGATCAGGCCACCCGCTCCAGCCTGGAACTGCACCAGACCCAGCGCGGTCAGGCCCGCGGTTCGCTGCGACACGTCATCGATCTGACGGTGACCGCCCCCGGTTCGCGCCTGCTCTCGGCCCGACTGGCCGCGCCGCTGGCCGATGCTGGTCAGATCAATGAACGTCTTGATGCGGTACAATTGCTGGCCAATGATACCATGCTGACCGGTCGGCTGCGCACCGACCTCAAGGCGGTACCCGATCTGGCGCGTGCCCTCACCCGGCTGGCGCTGGACCGCGGGGGTCCACGCGATCTGGTCGCCATCGGCAAGGCGATCAGCGCCGCCGCCGCGCTATCTGCCCATATTGCCGATCTGGCCGATGCACCCGCAGTTCTTGTTCGACTGGCCCGGACTCTGGCTGCAGCGCCGCTGCCGCTGGCTTCCCATCTCGCGCTGGCGCTTGACGATGAAGTTCCCCTGCTCAGCCGCGACGGTGGCTTTGTGCGCAAGGGCTATGATCAGACCCTTGATGACGAGCGGGCTCTGGCAAGCCAGACACGGGACGTGGTGGCGGCCCTGCAGGCACGGTTGATCGAGGAGACCGATGTTCGCTCCCTGAAAATCCGGCACAATGGTGTGCTGGGCTATTTCGTGGAAGTGCCAGCCGCCCATGGCACCAAGCTGCTTGAAGATCCGCACCGCGACATCTTCATCCACCGCCAGACCATGGCCAATGCCATGCGGTTCACCACCACCGAGCTGGCCGATCTCGAAGGGCGCATCGCCAAGGCACACGAAGCCGCGCTCGATATTGAGCGCAAGGTCTTTGCCAGCCTGCGCTACGATGTGCTCAACCACACCGATGTGCTGCGCGGTCTGGCCGACGCCATTGCCGAGGCCGATGTCACCACGGCGCTGGCTCATCTGGCCGCTACCCGCCGCTATACCCGTCCTGATATCGACAACTCGCTGGCCTTTGACATTGTTGGCGGCCGCCACCCGGTCGTCGAAGACATGGTCATGGCCGAGGGCCAGAGCTTTGTTGCCAATGATGCTGATCTGTCTGGTGACGATGCCAGCGGCGGCGGCCGGCTCTGGCTGGTCACGGGTCCCAATATGGGCGGTAAGTCTACCTTCTTGCGGCAGAATGCACTGATTGCCATTCTGGCGCAGATGGGCAGTTTTGTGCCCGCCAGTTCGGCCCATATCGGTGTCATCGACCGGGTCTTTTCCCGCGTCGGCGCCAGCGACGACATCGCTCATGGCCGCTCCACCTTTATGGTTGAAATGGTCGAGACTGCCGCCATTCTCAATCGCGCCACCCGCCGCTCGCTGGTGGTGCTCGACGAGATCGGCCGCGGCACGGCAACCTTTGATGGCCTTTCCATCGCCTGGGCCGCCGTGGAGGCGTTGCATGAAACCACGGGCTGCCGCGCACTGTTCGCCACCCATTTCCACGAGCTGACCAGCCTCGCCAAAACCCTCAGCCGGGTCTCCAATGTCACCATGAAGGTGCGCGAATGGGAGGGCGAGGTTGTTTTTCTGCACGAGGTGGGGTCAGGGGCAGCGGACCGCTCCTACGGCATTCAGGTGGCACGACTGGCGGGTCTGCCCGAGCCGGTTCTCGCCCGTGCCCGTCAGGTGCTGACTGTTCTGGAACAGCGCTCGGCCGGAACCGCCTCTTCCAGCCAGAAAGCCACCGTGTTAGATGATTTACCGCTCTTTGCTCATCATGTGGCTCCGGCCCCGGTGCAAAAGGATCCCGTACTCACAGCGCTCGACGCGGTTCGCCCCGACGAGATGACACCCAAACAAGCCATCGAAGCGCTCTACGAACTAAAGAAAATCCGCGATGACGCTCGTCGAAGCTGAAGCCAAGCCGCGAAAATCGCTATTCGCCCTGAAGTCCGCCCAGACCATTCTGGGCGAGCTTGATGCTGCTATTGGTGATCACGCGCCCAAGTCCAGTGCCGCGCGCGCCGCTGTGCTCGCCCATATCCGCGAGACCCTGGCCCAGGCCCGCAAGCAGGCCGAGGCCGAGCTGATCGCCAGCGGCAAGGGTGTTCGCTGCGCCCAGAACCTGAGCAATGCCCAGGACGAGATCATCACCGCCGTGCATATGTTTGCCACGCGCCGTGTCTATCCGGTCGACAATCCCTCTGGTGCCGAAGCCATCGCACTGTCTGCCGTGGGCGGTTATGGCCGCGGCACGCTGGCGCCGGGCAGCGATATCGATCTGCTGTTCATCCTGCCCTACAAGCAGACGCCCTGGGGCGAGCAGGTCACCGAGTACATTCTCTATATGCTGTGGGATCTGGGCCAGAAGGTCGGCCATGCCGTCCGGTCGGTCGATGAGTGCATTCGCATGGCCAGCGCCGACATGACGGTGCGCACTGCCACGCTTGAAGCGCGCTTTGTGGCCGGCGACAAGGACTTGTTCCGCCAGCTGGTACACCGGTTTGAAACCGAGATCATGCCCAGGACCGGCCCCGAGTTCATCGCCGCCAAAATGGCCGAGCGCGACGAGCGCCACAAGGTCATGGGCAATACGCGCTACGTCGTTGAACCCAATATCAAGGACGGCAAGGGCGGGTTGCGCGACCTCAATACGCTGTTCTGGATCGGTAAGTATTTCTATCAGGTCAAGACCAGCAATGAACTGGTCGGCAAGGGGGTGCTGAGCGCCTCCGAATACCGGATTTTTACCCGCGCCGACGACTTCCTCTGGGCCGTGCGCTGTCATCTGCATTTCCTGACCGGCCGCGCCGAGGAAAAGCTGACCTTCGACATGCAGCCCGAGCTGGCCGAACGCATGGGCTATGCCCAGCGTGTCGGCATGCTGGGAGTCGAGCGCTTCATGAAGCGCTATTTTCTGGTCGCCAAGGATGTGGGCGATCTGACCCGCATCATCTGCGCTTCGCTTGAGTTCAATCACGCCAAGGATATGGATCTGGTGGGCCGCGTGCTGGCCCCGTTCCGCCCGGGCCGCAGCAAGATCAAGGGCGAGACTGATTTCGTGCTCGATACCGGCCGGCTCAACATCGCCTCGCCCGATGTGTTCGAGAACGACCCGGTCAATCTGATCCGCATGTTTCTGGTCGCCGGGCGTGAACAATTGCTGTTTCACCCCGACGCCATTAAGCGCATCTCGCGCTCGCTGCGCCTGATTGACAGGAAGGTGCGGACCGATCCCCGGGCCAATGGCTATTTTCTGACCATTCTGACATCGCCCAAATCGGTCGAGCGCATTTTGCGGCAGATGAATGAGAGCGGTGTTCTGGGCAAGTTCGTGCCCGAATTTGGCAAGATCGTCGCTCTGATGCAGTTCAACATGTATCACCACTATACCGTCGATGAGCATCTGATCCGCTCCATCGGGGTAATGGCTGACATCGCCAATGGCGGGTTGGCCGATCAACTGCCGCTGACCCATGAATTGCTGCCGCAGCTCAACGATACGCGGCTGCTTTACGTCGCGCTGTTTCTCCATGACATCGCCAAGGGCCGTCCCGAGGACCACTCCATTGCCGGTGCCCGCATTGCCCGCCGCTTCTGTCCGCGTCTGGGTCTGTCCGCCGCTGAAACAGACACCGTCTCCTGGCTGATCGAATATCACCTGCTGATGAGCGAGATCGCTCAGGCCCGCGATATTCAGGACCCCGAAACCGCCAAGGCCTTTGCCGATGTGGTGCAGTCCCCCCAGCGTCTGGCGCTGCTGATGATCCTGACCGCCTGCGATATTCGCGCGGTGGGGCCCGGCGTCTGGACCGGTTGGAAGGGCAGCCTGTTGCGCGCGCTCTATTATGCCACCGAGCCGCTGCTCTCGGGCGGCCACAGCCAGGTCACCCAGTCCGACCGCATCAATCAGGCCCGCGCCGAACTGGCCGATAGCCTCAAGGCCTGGCCGACCGAAGAGGTCCAGACCTATGTCGCGCGCCATTACGACCATTACTGGCTGCGCGCCGAACCCGAATTGCAGGTCGAACATGCCCGCATGATACGGCTGGCTGACAAGACCGATGAAGCCTTTGCCGGCTCGATCCGCATTAAGGCGTTTGAGAGCATCACCGAGGTGTCGTTCTACACCCCTGACCACCCGCGACTGCTCTCGCTGATCGCTGGCGCCTGTACCATGCAGGATGCGTCGATCATCGGGGCGCAGATCTTCTCGACCCGCGACGGCCGCGCCATCGATACCTTCCGCCTGCGCCGCGCCTTCACTTCCGATGAAGACGAAAAAGTTCGCGCCACCCGCATCATCGATACCGTCAAGCAATTGCTGCAGGGCAAGCGCAATATCCTGATCGATCTGGGCAAGGACAGCCGGCTCAATCGCCGCCTGAAACCCTTTGCCCTGCCCACCCAGGTCACCGTCTCCAACGCCCTCTCGGAAAAATTCACGGTTATCGAGGTCTCGGGGCTCGATCGCACCGGCCTGCTGCATGCGCTGACCCATCAGATCGCCGATCTTAACCTGACCATTGGCTCGGCCCATATCGGCACTTACGGCGAAAAGGCGGTCGACGTGTTCTATGTCACCGATCTGATCGGTCAGAAGATCACCAGCAAGCCGCGGCAGCGCAAGATCCATGATTCGCTGATGGCGGTGTTTCACCCCAAGCTCGAGGCCAAGCCGAACAATGGCTAGCGCGTGAGCCTGTACCGCAATTTTCTCTCCGTGGGCGGGCTGACCCTGCTCTCGCGCATTGCCGGCTTTGCCCGCGACGCGCTGATGGCCGCCGTGCTCGGCATCGGCCCCGCTGCCGACGCCTTCAACGCTGCGTTCCGCTTTCCCAATCTGTTCCGTCGGCTGTTCGCCGAAGGCGCCTTCAACACCGCCTTCGTGCCCATGTTCTCCAATGCGCTCGAGACGCAGGGCGACGAGGCGGCCAGACTGCTCGCCAGCCGCATAATGAGTTGGCTGGTCGCCACGATCGTCGTGGTGACCATTCTGGCCGAAATCTTCATGGAGCCCATCATGCGGGTCTTCGTGCCCGGCTTTGATGACCCAGAAAAGTTCGCGCTGACCGTGTTTCTGACACGCATCATGTTCCCCTATCTTGCCTGCATGTCGCTGATGGCGGCCTATGGCGCCATCCTCAATACGCTGGGGCGCTTCTTTGCGGCCGCCTTTGCCCCCGTCATCCTCAATATCGTCAACATCGCCGCGCTCGTGCCGCTGGCCATTCTGGTGCTCGAAGACAAGGCTGACGCGGCCTTCTGGGTGGCCATTGCCACCATGCTGGGCGGCATCGCCCAATTGGCGCTGGTCTATGGCGCCGTTCGCCGCTCGGGCTTTGTGCCGCGTATCGGCCTGCCCCGACCCAACCCCGAAGTGCGCCGCTTCTGGATGCTGGCTGTTCCAGCGATCCTGGCGGGCGGCATCACCCAGATCAATATTCTGGTCGGCACGGTCATCGCGTCCAGCGTGGACGGCACGATTTCGATCCTCGGCTATGCCGACCGGCTCTACCAATTGCCGCTGGGCATTATCGGCATTGCCATCGGCACCGTGCTGTTGCCAGAACTCAGCCGGCATCTGAGCGCTGGCCGCGACGTTGAGGCCGCCAGGAGCCAGGATCAGTCGCTTTTGCTCTCCATGCTGCTGGCCATGCCCGCCGCCGCCGCGCTGGCTGCGCTGTCGGTACCCATTGTCCGGGTCTTGTTCGAACGGGGCGCCTTTGATGCGGCCGCCACCGTGCCCGTGGCCGAAGCGCTTGTCGGCTTCGCCTGGGGCCTGCCCGCCTTCGTGCTTATCCGGGTGCTGCAGCCGGGCTTTTTCTCGCGCAAGGACACGGTCACCCCCACCGTCTTTGCCGGGCTGTCGGTTGTCGCCAATATCGGTATCTCGCTCTGGCTGTTTCCTTCAATGCAGCATGTCGGCATTGCACTGGCCACCACCATATCGTCCTGGCTCAATGCTGTGCTGCTCGCGCTGTTTCTGGCCCGGCGCGGCTATTTCGTGCTCACCCTCGTATCGCTGCGCAGGCATGTCCTGACCATTGCCAGCGCCCTGATAATGGCCGCCGCGCTTTATGTGCTGGGCCAGCGCGCCGAGGCGATCTTTGCGCCCGATGGCGCCTTGCTGATCCAGATTGCAGCGCTGTTTGCTATCTGTATGTTCGGCACCGTGCTCTATTTCACCCTGGTCCACGTCACCGGCGCTCAGCCTCTGGGCATGGTGTTGGCGCGGCTGCGCCGGCGTGGCTGACTTGCATCCTGATGGCCCGCCGGTGTAATTCGGCAGGCTGCTAAACCTGATGGGTACTTCTCTTATGGCTTTCACTCCCCGCGTCTTTTCGGGCATCAAGCCCTCGGGCGACCTGCATCTGGGCAATTATCTGGGCGCCATCCGCCGCTTTGTGCCGCTGCAGGAAACGCACGAGACCATCTATTGCGTGGTCGATATGCACGCCATCACGGTCTGGCAGGATCCCGCCGACCTCAAGCGCTGGACCTATGAGATCGCCGCGGCCTATATCGCCGCCGGGCTCGATCCCAAGAAGTCGATCATCTTCAACCAGTCCCAGGTCATGGAACATGCCGAGCTAAGCTGGATCTTCAATTGCGTGGCCCGCATGGGCTGGATGGAACGCATGACCCAGTTCAAGGACAAGGCTGGTGAGAATGCCGAAAATGTCTCGCTGGGCCTGTTCGCCTATCCATCGCTGATGGCGGCAGACATCCTGCTCTACAAGTCCACCGGTGTGCCGGTTGGCGAAGATCAGCGTCAGCATCTCGAATTGACCCGCGACATCGCCAAGAAGTTCAATCACGACTTCAAAAAGCAGATCAAGGCGAACGGGCATCGCGGTGACTTCTTCCCCGTCACCGAAACGCTGGCCACCGGCCCCGCCATGCGCGTCAAAAGCCTCAAGGACGGCACCAAGAAGATGAGCAAGTCCGACGCCTCGGACCTTTCAACGATCTACATGATGGACGGCGCCGACCTGATCGCCAAAAAGATCAAGCGCGCTACCACCGATGCCGACGCCCTGCCCAGCGAGGCGGCCGGTCTGGCCGGACGGGCCGAGGCCGAAAACCTGGTGGGCATCTATGCTGCGCTTTCCAATACCAGCGTTGATGATGTGCTGGCTCAGTATGGTGGCCAGGGCTGGGGCGCTTTCAAGCCGGCGCTGGCCGAGCTTGCGGTGTCTGTGCTCTCACCCATAGCCGACGAGATGAAACGCCTGGTTGCAGATCACGCTGAAATGGATGCTATTCTGCGCGACGGTGCCGATCGTGCCCGCGCGATTGCCCAGCCTGTGATGAACGACGTTCGCAATATTGTTGGCTTCGTCCGCTAGGAGGTCCGGCCATGTACGAGACCGAATACAAGCGCAAATTCCTCGTGGTCATCGACGAAACCGTCGAATGCGATCGCGCCCTGACTTTTGCCGCCTATCGCGTCAAGCGCACCGGTGGCACGGTGGTGCTGATGAGCGTGGTCGAAAAGCCCGAATTTATTGGCCTGGGCGTTGAAGACGTGTTGCGCGCCGAGGCTGTCGAAGAGGCCGAGCGCAATCTCGATGCCCGTCTGGCCCGCATTCGCGACATTGGCGAGGTCAAGGTCGAGTCGGTCATCCGCGAAGGCGAAGGCGCTGAACAGATTGAGCGCGTGATCAATGAGGACCGCGGCATCGCCATTCTGGTGCTCGCAGCCTCGACCGGCGAGGGCCCCGGCCCGCTCGTCATGCACTTTGCCGCTCGCGCCCATGCGCTGCCGATCCCGCTGACCGTGGTTCCTGGGCGCATGAGCGATGCCGAAATTATCGACATCTGCTGATCTGAACTGGCTGCACCCCTGCCCGGCGCGAAATGCCCTTGCGCTCGGCCACCAAAAGTCTATTTTAGAAACGTTCTAATTGCATATTGCCAAAGGCAAGCCGATGTTCATCCAGACCGAAGCCACTCCAAATCCGTCGACGCTGAAATTCTTGCCCGGGCGTGATGTGCTGGTTGGCGAGCCGCGCGACTTCCGCAGCCTGGAAGCCTCGGCCAACTCGCCGCTGGCCACGGGCCTGTTCGCGATTTCTGGCGTCACCGGCGTGTTCATGGGCTCCGATTTCATTTCGGTGACCAAGGATGACACTAATTGGGCACACATCAAGCCCGCCATTCTAGGCGTCATCATGGACCACTTCCTCTCGGGCAAGCCCGTCATCGTCGAAGGCGGTGTTGAAGTGGCCAATCTCGATGAGGTCGACGAGTTCTTCGAAGAAGAGGACAGCGAAACCGTTGAAGTGATCAAGGAGCTGCTCGCCACCCGCGTCCGGCCTGCCGTGGCCATGGATGGCGGCGACATTACCTTCAAGGGCTTCAAGGAAGGCACCGTCTTCCTGCACATGCAAGGCGCCTGCTCGGGTTGCCCATCGTCCACCGCCACGCTCAAGAGCGGTATCGAAAACCTGTTGCGGCACTTCGTGCCCGGTGTTGAGGCCGTGCAGCAGGTCTGATTGTCTGGTATAGCAGCAAGCAAAAAGCCCCGGTGATCACTCACCGGGGCTTTTTTGATGTCTGTCCCCGGACCAGTGTCGCGGCAGCGGCCAATCTCGATTCGGTGACTACGGATTCCGAAACAAGTCTGGCCGCTGCCGCGGCATTGGCCCGGGGGACCGATTAGCTGTTGATCACCACGACCTTGGCGCCGGTGGGCACACGACCATAGAGGTCAATAATGTCCTGGTTCATCAGGCGAATGCAGCCCGAGGAAACATTGGTGCCGATGGTGTAGGGCTCGGTCGTGCCGTGCAGGCGGAACAGCGTGTCGCGGCCGTCCTTGTAGAGGTACAATGCGCGTGGACCCAATGGGTTCTCCGGGCCACCTTCCATGCCGCCGGCATAGGGGCCGTAGCGGTCGGGCTCGCGCTCGATCATCGAACGCGTTGGCGTCCAGCGCGGCCACTGGGCCTTGCGACCGATGGTGGCGGTGCCACGGAACACCAGAGCCTCGGTCTTGCCCACGCCAATGCCGTAGCGCAGCGCACGACCGTCTTCGAGCACCAGATAGAGGAAGCGGGCCGGCGTATCGACCACCAGCGTTCCTGGACGCTCTGAGGTCACGTATGCGACCTCCTGACGCCAGAACTGGGGATCAACACGGCGCAGATCGGTCGCCTCTACCGGGAACTTCTCGGTATAGTTGGCGCCATACATGGCCTGGTAATACGGATCGATCTGGGGCTCGCGGGTAACCGGGGTGCGGTTCGAAGCACAGGCGGTCAGTGCGGTGGCCGAGAGGCCGATCATGAACAAACGTCGAGTAAGCAAAGCAAAACCCTAAAACGGAACAGGCGCGATTTGATGCGTCGAGCAGTCAACTATGCCCGGACCAGAGACTTCGCTAGTGCAGGAAAGCCTCACTGCCCTAACGCGCTGCACGCCAAGGGGTTCCTCTCGCCAATGTGATGATTTCTGCCGTGCGCGCAGGGCAGCCATGCAACAAAAAAGGCCCGGATTGCTCCGGGCCTTCAATTAATTGTCGGGGGCTCGATTACTCGGCAGCCGCCACGATTTCCTTGCCGGTTTCCTGATCGACGACCTTCATCGACAGGCGAACCTTGCCACGCTCGTCAAAGCCCAGCAGCTTGACCCAGACCTTGTCGCCTTCCTTGACCACATCGGTGGTCTTGGCAACGCGCTGTTCGGCCAGCTGGCTGATATGGACCAGACCATCCTTGGCGCCAAAGAAGTTCACGAACGCGCCAAAATCGGCGGTCTTGACCACGGTGCCCTGATAGATGGCGCCGACTTCAGCCTCATCGGTGATCGACTTGATCCACTTGATGGCGGCTTCGATTTCGCTGCCGTCCGAGGACGAGATCTTGATCGTGCCATCGTCGTCGATGTTGATCTTGGCGCCGGTCTTTTCGACGATCTCGCGGATCACCTTGCCGCCGGTGCCGATCACTTCACGGATCTTGTCGGTCGGGATCTTCATGGTCTCGATGCGCGGTGCGAACTCGCCCACTTCCGAACGGGACGCGGTGATGGCCTTGGCCATTTCGCCCAGGATGTGGATACGGCCGCCCTTGGCCTGTTCGAGGGCGATCTTCATGATCTCCTCGGTGATGCCAGCGATCTTGATGTCCATCTGCAGGCTGGTGACGCCGTCTTCGGTGCCAGCCACCTTGAAGTCCATGTCGCCCAGGTGATCTTCATCACCCAGAATGTCGCTGAGAACAGCGAACTTTTCGCCTTCCAGGATCAGGCCCATGGCGATACCGGCCACGGGACGAGCCAGTGGAACACCCGCATCCATCAGCGCCAGCGAGGTGCCGCAAACGGTTGCCATCGAGGACGAGCCGTTGGACTCGGTGATCTCGGACACAACACGGATCGTGTAGGGGAATTCTTCAACCGAAGGACGGATCGGGTTGATCGCGCGCCAGGCAAGCTTGCCGTGGCCGATTTCGCGACGGCCCGGGGAGCCCATGCGACCAGCTTCACCCACCGAGTATGGAGGGAAGTTGTAGTGCAGCAGGAAGTTCTGCTTGTAGGTGCCTTCAAGGCTGTCGATGTACTGCTCGTCTTCGCCGGTGCCCAGCGTGGCAACAACCAGCGCCTGGGTTTCGCCGCGGGTAAACACGGCCGAACCATGGGTGCGCGGCAGAACGCCGACTTCCGAAACAATCGGACGCACAGTGCTCAGATCGCGACCATCGATGCGCAGGCCGGTATCCAGAACGTTCCAGCGCACGACCTTGGCCTGCAGCGACTTGAACACGGCGCCAACATCTTCAGCCGAGATTTCGCCAGCTTCGACGCGATCAGCAAAATGTGCCTTTGCCGTTGCCTTGACGGCATCGACGGCATCATAGCGCTCTTCCTTCTTGGTCAGCTTGTAGGCTGTCCGCAGGTCGGCTTCGACCAGCTTGAGCATTTCGGCTTCCAGCGCCGAGTGATCAACAGGTTCAAAGTCACGGGCATCCTTGGCAGCCAGTTCGGCCAGCTTGATGATCGCCTGGATCACCTTGCGGCTTTCGCCATGGCCGAACATCACGGCGCCCAGCATCACTTCTTCGCTGAGTTCCTTGGCTTCCGATTCCACCATCAGAACGGCGTCTTCGGTACCGGCCATCACCAGGTCAAGCTTGGATTCGCTACGACGATCGATGGGCAGGTTCAGCACATATTCGCCGTCGACATAGCCAACGCGCGCTGCGCCGATCGGACCCATGAAGGGTACGCCCGAAATGGTCAGGGCAGCCGAAGCAGCGACCATGGCCAGCACGTCTGGATTGTTTTCCATGTCATGCTGCAGCACGGTGATGACCACCTGGGTCTCATGCTTGTAGCCGGCGGGGAACAGCGGGCGGATCGGACGGTCGATCAGGCGGCTGGTCAGGGTTTCGTTCTCGGTCGGGCGACCTTCACGCTTGAAGTAGCCACCGGGGATCTTGCCTGCGGCAAAATACTTTTCCTGGTAGTTCACGGTCAGCGGGAAAAAATCGATGCCGGGCTTGGCGGTCTTGGCGCTGACGACGGTGGCCAGCAGCACGGTTTCACCCAGGGTGGCGAGCACGGCGCCATCGGCCTGGCGGGCCATCTTACCGGTCTCGAGCGTCAGGGGCTGTCCGCCCCAGTTCAGCTCGACCTTGTGGTAGTCAAAATTGATGGTCATGTCTTGTCTTTCCATTTCTGCCGTCTGAGCGGTAACGCAGGGGCGTAGGTCATCCCGCGAACTCATCCGGTGCGCCCGCACCCGCTGTCCCACCCCATGTGTGACCCGGGCTCAAAATCAGGCGCTGTTGCGTCTGGCAAAGACGAAACATGGGCAAGACAACAAGCAGCTCCCGTTGTGTTCGGGTGCCTCACGAGATCAAAACCAAAGCGATGATTT
Source organism: Devosia litorisediminis (assembly GCF_018334155.1). Taxonomy (NCBI): domain Bacteria; kingdom Pseudomonadati; phylum Pseudomonadota; class Alphaproteobacteria; order Hyphomicrobiales; family Devosiaceae; genus Devosia; species Devosia litorisediminis. The sequence goes on from NZ_JAGXTP010000003.1 coordinate 439,108, forward strand.
TGCGAGCGTGAGGCGGGGAGCGGCCAATAATCCTGCCATGCTCCGGCATTCGCCGGTCTACGCTTATCGCTGCTGCCTGCCGTATCATTCTGATCGGCAGGAAAGGGCAGCGAAGGCAGATGCGGAGAAAAACCCCGCATCCGCAATTCTACTGGCGCGCCTAGCGGCGCAGGCCGAGCTTTTCGATCAAGGTCTTGTAACGGCTGTCATCGACCTTCTTGACGTAGTCGAGAAGGCTGCGACGGGTCGAAACGAGCTTGAGCAGACCGCGGCGGGAATGGTTATCCTTGCCGTGTTCCTTGAAGTGCTCGGTGAGGTTGGCAATGCGCTCGGACAGGATGGCCACCTGAACTTCCGGCGAGCCGGTGTCGTTTGGAGTGGTTGCGTATTCCTGAATCAGAGCGGTCTTGCGCTCAGCAGTGATCGACATCGGATAGATCCTTTCAAAGGAGGATTGGGTCGCCCCTGCCGGGATGTCGTCCAGGAGGGGCCATGAATGCCACCGACCCGCAGGTCAGAGACAGGCGTCCCTATAGGGCAAATGGCATCAGAACGCCAGATTTTATTCGCCCAGCAGGCTACCCGGCGGGGGTGGCATCTGCTCGGGGTCAATGGCCGACAGCGGAATGGAAAAGCGCCATTCCATACCGGTCTCGTGACAATCCCGTTCCACCACCGCGCCCAGCGAGTGCCCGACCATCGATTTGAGCACCGTAGTACCAAAGCCCACGCGGTCCGAGGCCGTCAGTGCCTGCGGTACCGTCTCGTGCCAGACAAAGTCCAGAGTTTCACCACTGAGCGTCCATCGCACAGAAAGGGTGCCGCCGCCTTCGCCGAAAGCGCCGTACTTGACGGCATTGGTCGAGAGTTCATGCACCGCCATGCCCAGGATCTGCGCGGCCTGCATGTTCAGGCGAACGGCAGGTCCGGAAACATCGACCCTGTCGGTGTCGGGGGGGCTGAACGGGGCGATCTGGCTTTCCACCAGTTCTTCGAGCGCAACGCCGGCCCGGCCATTGTTCAGCAGAAGGTCGGTGGATCGCGCCAGACCCTGAATGCGCCGTTCAAATGACTGCACATAGCTGGGCACGTCATCGGCGCCGCGTGCTGTCTGCCGGGCCATCGCGGCAATCACGGTCATCTGGTTCTTGGAGCGATGCGCAACTTCGCGCATCAGGAACCGGACTTCGTTGTCCGCCGCCTGTCGCGATGCCGAGGCATCGGCAAGCGCGCGGGAGACCTCGGCAATTTCCGCCACGGGATAGGCCTTGGCCGCCACCGGCTCGCCCCGACCCAGGCGCTGCGCGTCGCGTCGCAGGCCGCGCACCGATATGCCAATGCGTTCGGCAATCAGAAACGCCAGTAACGCCGCTGCCAGCGCGATGATCACGCCCCAGGCAGCCAGCCATAACAGGGCATCCCCCAGTGGCCGGTCGACCGCATCAGTTGATGCCCAGGCAATCACGCGCCAGCCCGACAGGGCCGAGCGCCATTCAGCTGTCACCACCTGCTGCCCGTCAAAGCGCTCGCGTTGCCACTCTTCAGGGGGCTGATCCTGTGTCTGGCGCATGGGCAGCACATTGCCCGTTTCAAAGCCCGCATCGGGGGTGGCCGCGACCACCAGATTGCCACTGTCGACAAGGGCCGCATGCCAGCCCGCCGGCAATTGGCGCGACTGTAGCGCCCCAGCCAGATTCTCGGCGTTCTGCGTCAGCACCAGCAGCGATACCTGCTCATTTTCGGGAACCTGCAGCAGCACGTTGAACACCCACCGGCTCGCCGTACGGCCAAAAAACAGCCCCGAGACAGTCGGGGCCGATCGCTGCATCGCCTGCGCGGCGGTGGCGGGGTCCGAGGTGGGGGAGAGAGCAGCACCATAGGGTACGCGGGTGTTGAGCATCTGGTCGAACGCGCCATCAAGCGCAATGAGATAGGCGCCGGTACCCGCCAGAGCTGTCGCTGCGCGATCGTGAAATTCGCGGAATTGAGCCGCCTTGAGCAGTTCACTGGTCGACAACACCCGTAGCGTGGTGACCATGCCGGCAATTTCGCGCTCAACCGACTGGCCCACCGCCTGAACCGTCGCATTGGTCAGACTGCGCACAACCTCTTCCTGGGCCTGATTGTTGCGATTGATCAACACCAGTGACACCACCAGCGCCGGGATCAGAATGACCAGCACAAGCGCACCCAGATAGGTCGCCACCGGCAGCGAGCGCAGCAAGCGCCGCCGAGGACGCTCACGCTGTGCCGGCTGGGCAATGTTCTGGGACGATCCGGTCATGCTGCGCTTTCTGAGCGGGGCCTGGTCACAAAATCAGCGGCCCGCGTCGCACCATAATGACAACCGGTGACGGCGCGAAGGCTCAAAAAGCTGAAACCACGAGCACCCGCCATTGGCGGGTGCGACGGATCATCCGTCAGTATTTGGCAGTGGCGTCGCTGGCAGGGAAGCTCTCATCGAGCGCTTCGTCCTGTTCATCCCAGTTCTCGGGAGTGTCTGGCTGGGCCTCGTCACCGGCATTGCGCACCTGCACAGGCGAGGTCTTGGGGCCCGGCTTCTTGCCATTCTTCATCGCAGCAGCTTCATCATCGGTCGTTTTTTCGGGTGTATCGGACATGTGTTCTCTCCTCATGGGGTTGACGGTAGAACACCTTGAGGCACCGAAGGGTTGCAGGTGCTTTGATAAGCCCGCATCCTCTGGTACAGAGCGCTCCATGACCGAGATGCGCGCCAATACCAAAAAACTCTTCATCAAGACCTATGGTTGTCAGATGAACGTGTACGACAGTGATCGCATGAGCGACGCGCTGGCGCCGCACGGCTATGAGACCACGCTCGATATGGCGCAAGCCGATCTGGTTCTGCTCAATACCTGCCATATCCGTGAAAAGGCCTCCGAGAAGGTGTTCTCCGAACTGGGCCGTCTCAAGGAATTGCAGGGCGAGCGTCGTGCCATGGGCGGTGACATGATGATCGGCGTGGCCGGTTGCGTGGCACAGGCCGAGGGCGAAGAGATTGCCCGCCGCGCACCCGTAGTCGATATGGTGTTTGGCCCGCAGGCCTATCACAAGCTCCCCGATATGCTGGCGCGCGCCCAAGCGCAGCGCCATATGCACCCCTCGCTGAAAAAAGCCGTGATCGATACCGACTTTCCCGAAGAGGACAAGTTCGAACACCTGCCTGCCGCACGTAAGGAAGTGACCATCAAGCGCGGTCTGACGGCCTTTTTGACCGTGCAGGAAGGCTGCGACAAATTCTGCAGCTTCTGCGTGGTACCCTACACCCGAGGCGCCGAGGTCAGCCGTCCCGTCGCACAGGTGATTGCCGAAGCGCGCAGCCTGGTCGATGCCGGGGTCAAGGAAATCACCCTGCTGGGCCAGAACGTCAATGCCTATCACGGTCTGGATGCTGCCGGCCGCAGTGTCAGCCTGGGCGAGCTGGCCTATCTGCTTGCCGAAATTTCAGGGCTTGAGCGCCTGCGCTATACCACCAGCCATCCCCGCGACATGGATGATGTGCTGATGAACGCCCATCGCGATCTCGATATCCTGATGCCCTATCTGCACCTGCCCGTGCAGTCCGGCTCCGACAGCATTCTCAAGGCCATGAACCGGCGCCACACGGCGGCCGAATACATGGCCATTATTGAGCGCATCAAGGCGGCGCGCCCCGACATGGCGCTGTCAGGTGACTTCATCGTCGGCTTCCCCGGTGAAACCGATGCCGATTTCGAGGACACCCTCAAGATCATCGCCGATGTCGGCTATGCCTCGGCCTATTCTTTCAAATACTCGACCCGTCCGGGCACCCCCGGCGCCAATCTGGGCGATCAGGTTCCTGAAGACGTCAAGAATGAACGCCTGTGGCGGCTGCAGGATCTGGTCAATGCCCAGACGACGGCGTTCCATGCCTCTTGCGTCGGCAAGACCCTGCCCGTGCTGATCGAACGCCCTGGCCGCCTGCCCGGTCAGGTCGGCGGCCGTTCCCCTTATCTTCAGGCCGTGCACCTGGATGGTAGTCCCGAGCTGATAGGGGCCATTCACCAGGTCGAGATCATCGGTACCTCCACCAATTCACTGGTCGGGCGGCTCAAGGCGGTCGCCGCCGCCTGATCCATGCGCAACGCAGCGGGTCTGGTACCTTTGGGCCGATTGGCATGACGGAGTTCCACCAGATGCTTGAGCTTCCCAATACAACCACGGTTCAGGGAAATGGCGTTCGCTGGGGTAAGATCGGCCAGGGGCCACCCCTGATTGCGCTGCACGGCACCCCGTTTTCCTCACAGGTCTGGCGCCGCATCGTGCCGCATCTGGCAGCTCACTGGACGGTCTACTACTTTGATCTGGTCGGATATGGCCAGTCGGAAATGCGCGCTGACCAGGACGTATCCCTGGGTGTGCACAACCTGGTATTGGCTGCTTTGATGCAGGAATGGGGCCTGACTCGACCCCATGTGCTGGCCCACGATTTCGGAGGCGCGACAGCGCTGCGGGGCCATTTCCTCAATGGGCTGAGCTATGCTTCCCTGACCATCTTTGATGCTGTGGCGCTGTCGCCATGGGGATCTCCCTTTGTCCAGCATGTGCGGCGCCATCCCGAAGCCTTTGCCGGCATGCCCGACTACATGCATCTGGCAGTCTTGCGGGCCTATCTGCAGACATCAGCCCATCATCCACTGTCCGATCAGGCGCTGGACATCTACGCGAAGCCATGGATGGGCCCCGTGGGCAAGCCGGCTTTCTACCGCCAGATTGCCCAGATGGACCAAAAATTCACCGATGAGGTGCAGGGCCAGTATCGCTTGCTCGATTGCCCGGTGACGGTGCTGTGGGGTGAGCGCGATAACTGGATCCCGCCGGACAAAGGCAGGCAATTGGCCGCGCTGATCTCCGCGCATCCGGTGATCCCGATACCCGATGCCGGTCACCTCGTTCAGGAAGATGCGCCCGAGGCGCTGGTAGCGGCTATGTTGCGGCAATGCCCCCCATCTGCACGGTGACAGCGTGACGGCCCTTGTGCCGGCGCAAATCGTCACAATATTGCTACAGACAGCGGAGCCAAATCGTCCTAGCTTCGTTCTTGTAGTCGCGGCGCAAGCCCGCAGCCGCGCTGAGCGTGGAGCCACACCAGTTTGAGCAGGCACTTGTCCCCGACCGCCGACAACGCACTCGCATCTCAACTCGAACTCGCTTTTGAAGATAATCGTCTGGCAGCGCAGCTGTATGGCGATTTCGATCAAAACCTGGCGCTTATAGAGCAGCGCCTCAAGGTTTCGGCCATTCCCCGCGGCAATCACGTTCTGCTCAAAGGCGCTGCCAGCGCCGTCGACCAGGCGCGCCGCGTTCTCGAATCGCTTTATGGCAGTCTCGAAGAAGGTCGCACCGTCGACATCTCGGAGGTCGATGGTGTCATTCGCATGATCCAGACTGAAGACAGCCAGCTCACGCTTCCCACGCTGGAGCGCAAGGGCAAGGTGCGTATGGCCCAGATTGCCACGCGCAAATCCACCATTGTCGCCCGCACCCCGTCCCAGGACGCCTATATGCGCGCCATGGATCGCAGCGAACTGGTGTTTGGCGTGGGCCCTGCTGGTACCGGCAAGACCTATCTGGCGGTGGCCCATGCTGCATCCCTGCTTGAACGCGGCGACATCAACCGCATCATCCTCTCCCGTCCCGCCGTTGAAGCCGGCGAGCGTCTGGGCTTTCTGCCCGGCGATATGAAGGAGAAGGTCGATCCTTATCTGCGGCCGCTCTATGATGCCCTTTACGACATGATGAAGCCCGAAAACGTCGAGCGTTGCATCACCTCGGGCATTATCGAGGTGGCGCCGCTCGCCTTCATGCGTGGCCGTACGCTGGCCAATGCCGTGGTGATCCTGGACGAAGCCCAGAATACCACCTCGATGCAGATGAAGATGTTCCTGACCCGTCTGGGCGAGAACTCAAAGATGATCATCACCGGCGATCCGACCCAGGTGGATCTGCCGCGCGGCGAAAAATCGGGTCTTGTCGAGGCGGTCAATCTGCTCGACGGTGTTGAGGGTGTTCACGTCACGCGCTTTGGTGACAAGGACGTGGTGCGCCACGCGCTCGTCGGCCGCATCGTGCGCGCCTATGAAGCCGACACGGCCAAGCGGCTTGCCGAAAAGGCCATAGAAGGGGCGACACGCTGAGTTCCGCCGCCCTCGAAATCGCCATCATCCGCAATGACGACGCCTGGCCAGAGGATCTCGATGCTCTGGCCGAGCGCGCCGTGTTTGCTGCGCTCGACATGAGCAAGGCCCAGGTCAAGGGCGCGGCCGAACTGGCGATAGTGCTCACCAATGACGCTGAACAGCATGGGCTCAACCAGCAATGGCGCGGCAAGGACAGCTCCACCAATGTGCTGAGCTTTCCCCAGATCGAGCCGTTCGCGCCGGTAACTGGCATCCTGGGCGACATCACCATGGCGCGCGAAACGCTTGAGCGCGAGGCACTGGAGCAAGGCACCAGCTTCCCCCATCATTTTACTCATCTTGTGGTGCATGGATTTTTGCACATTTTAGGCTATGATCATCTCACGGATGCGGAGGCTCACCAGATGGAGAGTCTCGAAACCGCGATATTGGCAAGCCTCGGCATTGACGATCCCTATGCCGAGCAGGGCTGAGCCAAGGATCTGGCGGGCGTATTTCCCGATTTAAAGGATAGTGAGCTGCTTTTTGCGGCGATATAACATGAACGACAGCGACAGTTTGGGCCCCTCGGCGCCCACAAATCCCGAGCCTCCTTCTAGTCCCGCCTCCGTGCCGGCACGGGGGCCTTCGCTATGGAACCGCGTCAAGGCCATGCTGGCCCTGCGGACGGTTTCGCTACGCGACGATCTTCAGGTCGCCCTTGATGAGCAAGGCAGCGCTGAAACCGCTGACTTCTCCGAGAGTGAGCGGACAATCCTGCAGAACGTGCTCAAGCTCTCCAACATTTCCGTTGGCGACGTAATGGTCGAGCGCAGTGATATCCAGGCCATCGACGCCGATGCCAATCTGGGTGATCTGCTGGCGCGCTTCCGTCAGGTCGGCCATTCTCGCCTGCCGGTTTTTGATGATGGTCTGGACAATATTCTGGGCTTTATTCACGTCAAGGACGCGCTCACCAAGATCACCGCTGCGGTGGAAGATCCGACCAAGGCGGTGCCGGTCAAGCTTGTCTCCAGCGTTCTCAAGCAGAAGCTGGCCAAGTTCGACCACATGCGCACAGCCATGTTCGTGCCCACCTTCATGCCGGTTGGCGATCTGCTGCAATCCATGCGCGCCAGCCGCGTGCACATGGCCATTGTGGTCGATGAATATGGTGGCACCGATGGTCTGGTGACCATTGAAGACCTGCTGGAAGCTGTGGTTGGCGAGATTGAAGACGAGCATGATGAGCTTGCCGCTTCGCTGATCCGCAAGGTAGGCGTTGATACCTATATCGCCGATGCCCGCGCAGAGCTGGACGATGTCCAGACCATGCTGGGTCCCGACTTCGACCCCGGCGAATATGCCGAGGAGGTCGATACCATTGGCGGTCTGGTGTTTGATCTGGCCGGCCATGTACCCAAGCGCGGTGAACGCATTACCAAGCTTGAAGGCTTCGAATTCGAGGTACTGGCTGCCGATAGCCGGCGCATCAAGCGCGTCCGTATCCGCCGCAAGCGCGGTGCCAGTGAACAGCTGGCCATTACCGACCAGCGCACCGACCATGAAAAGGCCGCCGCTGAATAGGTGGTCCTGCCGGTCAGGTAGGTGTCAGAATGCAAAAAGGGCGCGGTGTGAACCGCGCCCTTTTTCCAATTCTGTGATGGCTTGGCCTACAGCGTGCGCTGCACGGTCTCGACGCGGAAGCATTCGATGACGTCGCCAGCGCGCATGTCTTCGTAATTTTCGAAGGCCATACCGCATTCCTGGCCCGTCTGGACCTCTTTGACTTCGTCCTTGAAACGCTTGAGCGTCTTGAGCTTGCCTTCGTGGATCACGACGTTGTCGCGGATCAGGCGGACACCGGAACCACGTTCCACCAGACCATCGGTGATCCGGCAACCGGCAACCTTGCCGACCTTGGTAATCGTAAAGACTTCCAGGATCTCGGCATTGCCGATGAAGGTCTCGCGGCGTTCTGGCTTGAGCAGACCGCTCATCGCATTCTTCACGTCATCCACCAGATCGTAGATGATGTTGTAGTAGCGAATTTCGATACCGTCGCGGGTCGCCAGTTCGGTCGCCTGCTTATTGGCACGAACGTTGAAGCCAATGACGATGGCATTGGATGCCGCCGCCAGCGTCACGTCGGACTCGGTGATACCACCCACAGCGCTCATCAGGATCTGCGCCGACACTTCGTCGGTCGAGAGCTTGTTTAGCGAAGCCACGATGGCTTCGACCGAACCCTGCACGTCGCCCTTGATGATCAGTGGGAACTTGGCAATGCCGGCCACCTTGAGCTGATTCATCATCTGCTCGAGGCTGGTGGCGCCGCCACCGGCTGTTCGCTCGCGAATGGCGCGCTGACGATATTCGGTGACTTCACGAGCACGCGCTTCGGTTTCGACCACCGAGAAGCGGTCGCCCGCACTTGGCACGCCGGTAAAGCCCAGCACTTCCACAGGAATGGATGGACCAGCCGATTTGACCTGCTCGCCCTGATCGTTGATCAGCGCACGAACGCGGGCGAACTCGGTACCCGCGACCAGAATGTCGCCGATCGAGAGGGTACCGCGCTGCACCAGCATGGTGGCGACAGCACCGCGACCGCGGTCGAGCTTGGCTTCAATGACCAGACCTTCAGCACGGCCATCCTTGGCCACGCGCAGTTCGAGCACTTCCGCCTGCAGCAGGATGGTTTCGAGCAGCTTGTCCAGACCCTTGCCGGTCTTGGCAGACACTTCCACGTCCAGCACGTCGCCGCCCATCGATTCGACGAACACTTCGTGCTGCAGCAGCTCTGTGCGCACCCGGGTCGGATCGGACTCGGGCTTATCCATCTTGTTGATGGCCACAATGATGGGAACACCAGCCGCCTTGGCGTGCTTGATGGATTCAATGGTCTGCGGCATCACGCCGTCATCGGCTGCCACAACCAGCACCGCAATATCGGTCGCCTGAGCACCACGGGCACGCATGGCCGTGAAGGCTTCATGGCCCGGGGTATCGAGGAAGGTGATCTTGCTGCCGTTCTTGTCGACCTGATAGGCGCCGATATGCTGGGTAATGCCACCGGCTTCACCCGACACCACATTGGCCTCGCGGATCGCATCGAGAAGACTGGTCTTGCCGTGGTCGACGTGACCCATAATGGTCACGACTGGCGCGCGATCGGTCAGATCCTCGGCCTTGTCGTCCTGTGGCAGATCAAACAGACCTTCTTCCACATCGGCTTCCGACACGCGCTTGACCGTATGGCCCAGCTCGGTCGCGATCAGCTCGGCAGTATCAGCGTCCAGCACGTCGTTGATCGTTGCCATCTGGCCCTGGGCCATCAGCAGCTTGATCACGGCAACCGAACGTTCAGCCATACGGTTGGCCAGCTCGGCCACGGTAATGGCTTCTGGAATGGTCACTTCGCGACTGATCTTGGGCGCTTCCTGCTGGTTGCGGCCCATCTTCTTGTCGCGACGGCGACGCATGGCGGCCAGCGATGGCCCCTTATCACGATCGCTCTCGGCGCCGGCATTGGTCACGGTCAGGCGGCCACGACCGTTTTCCTGGCCGGTGCGGCGGGTTGGACGATCTGGGGTCGCACGCGAGGCGCGGCGGGCGTTTTCCATTTCCGCTTCGGTTGTCGGCCGCACCTGGGGCGTGCCGGACCGGATCTTGCGGCCATCGGCCTCGTTGGGACCGGCGGGCGGCACATTGCCGATCGGTGCCATGCCGGCACCGGTTGGACGACGCTCACCGGCAGGACGTGTTGCCGTGCCTGACGGCCGGGCGCCGGCGGCACCTGGCTTGATATAGGCATTGGCACCGCGTTCGCTTTCGGGGCGCGCATTGCTCGGACGCTCGGCGCGCGGTGGCCGTGGCGGCTGACCGGGACGGCCGGCAACCACACGCACGCTGGATGGACCAGCATTGCGCTGCGAAGCGGGTGTAAAGGGTTTGGCTTCTTCCGTACTGGCTGCTGCATCGGGTGCGGCAGCTGGCGCTTCGGCCTTGGGCGCCTCAGCAGGCGCTGGCTCAGCCTGTGGTGCCGCAGCCTCTTCAGCCTGACGTTCCTGCTCGGCCTTGGCCGCTTCTTCACGGATCTGACGACGACGAGCGTCCTCTTCCATGCGACGGGCTTCTTCAGCAGCGAACCGTTCTTTGTCTTCTGCCTGACGGGCGCCAGCCTGTGCCAGCACCTGACGGCGGGCTTCAGCTTCGGCAGCCGACAGTCCCAGCGGCGCACGCGCCTGCTGTGCCGGACGGCCGGAACCGGGGCGACCCTGATTGGCTGCACCCGACTGCGGGCGCTGTGGCGCGCCGCTTGGAGCATTTGGTTTTGGAACCAGGCGGGTGCGCTTCTCGACGACCACCGTCGAGCGGGAAGGGCCGCGCGACATGCCAGGACGGTTGCCCAGGCCTGGGCCGCCCTTGAGTGTCAGCGTCTTCTTCGCGCCATTGTCGTCGGTGCGCTTGTCGTCGTTATCAGCCATGTATCTCGCGTCTTTCGTCCTGTTCCTCGGGCAAAAGGTCACCGTCAACCGCAGCGCGGCCGGTGTCCGTTTCCGTCGGTTTGGCAATGAAAAGTGCCAGTCTTCTGGCCTTTTCTACTGCCGCTTGGGCTGCAGCCCCTCTTGTAAGGGCAGCATGTATCACATTTTCCATTCCGAGTGCCAAACCCATTTGCTCTGAGGAGAGCAATTCGAAATGGGGCACATCGAAGCCATCAATTCCCTCTTCGGCGGCGCCATAGTGGAGCGCCTTGAGCGGTCCCACCATCTTGCTACGACCGTCATCAGCCGCGTCCGTCGCCGTAATCAGGGCGATCAGACCGCCCGTGGTAATCAGGCCACGCACTTTGGTGGCACCAAAAGTCAGTTGTCCGGCCTTGCGGGCCATGCCCAGCGCGTTGAGATAACGCTGCTGCAGGCGCAGCTCTGTCAGTCCCGGCAGGTCCTCAGGAAGAGTAACCTCAGTCTTGAGACTGCGTGCGAAGACCTTCTTCTTGATCGCCTCGACCAGCAGGTCACGGTTAATGCTGATCCAGACGCCACGACCTTCGGCCTTGGCCTCCGTGTCGGGTACTAACACACCATCGGGGCTTAACACAAAACGGATGAGCTCCGCCACGGGCTTCTCAACCCGTGTCAGAGCACACATCCTGCTCGTTTCTGCGCGCCGGGCCATCTCTGGTGCCCTCGCTCGGATTCGGCCCTTAGGCCGAAGCCTCGTCGGTAGCGGCTTCGTCAGTGGCGACTTCTTCGACGTCGACGGCGGGCAGATCTTCTTCCTTGATCCAGCCAGCCTTGATGCGAGCCTGCATGATCATGTCTTCTGCTTCTTCACGGCTCACGGGGAAATCCTTGAAGGTGCCGTCGAACCGCTTGGTTTCACCATCCTTGCGCTCGCTCCAGCCGATCAGATCGTCCGAGGCGCAGCCAGCAAAGTCTTCAACGTTCTTGACGTCATCCTTACCCAACGCCACCAGCATGGCAGCAGTAAGGCCTGCGATCTCATAAAGCTCGTCCTCGACGCCGAGCGCCTTGCGCTCTTCATCATGGGCACGGTCGATTGCGGCGAGATACTCGGCGGCGCGGTTCTGGATTTCGCCAGCGGTCTCTTCGTCAAAGCCTTCGATCGAAGAAATTTCGTTGGTGTCGATATAGGCCAGTTCCTCAACCGAGGAGAAGCCTTCCGACGCCAGCAGCTGGGCGACCATTTCGTCCACGTCCAGAGCTTCCATGAACAGGGTGGAGCGCTCGGTGAATTCCTTCTGCCGGCGTTCGCTCTCTTCCTGTTCGGTCAGGATGTCGATGTCCCAGCCAATCAGCTGGCTGGCCAGACGCACGTTCTGGCCGCGACGGCCAATGGCCAGGCTCAGCTGCTCGTCGGGCACAACCACTTCAATGCGCTCGGCCTGCTCGTCGAGCACCACCTTGGCGACATCGGCTGGCTGCAGCGCTGAAACAACGAGGTCGGCAATGCCATCGGTCCATGGAATGATGTCGATCTTTTCGCCCTGAAGTTCGCCGACCACGGCCTGCACGCGGCTACCGCGCATACCAACGCAGGCGCCCACAGGGTCGATCGAGGAATCCGACGAGGTCACGGCGATCTTGGCACGGCTGCCTGGATCACGCGCGATCGAGCGGATGGTGATCACACCATCATAGATTTCAGGCACTTCCTGCATGAACAGCTTGGCCATGAACTGCGGATGGGTGCGGGACAGGAAAATCTGCGGACCGCGCTGTTCGCGACGCACGTCATAGACATAGGCACGCACGCGGTCGCCATAACGGAACATTTCGCGAGGGATCAGTTCGTCGCGGCGGATAATGGCTTCACCACGACCCAGATCGACAATCACATTGCCATATTCAACGCGCTTGACCGAGCCGTTGACGATCTCGCCAATGCGGTTGATGTACTCATCATACATGCGCTCGCGTTCGGCATCGCGCACCTTCTGCACAATGACCTGCTTGGCCGACTGCGCGGCAATGCGGCCAAATTCCATGGGGGGCAGCGGTTCAGTCAGAAAGTCGCCAACCTTGGCTTCGGGCGACTTGATCTGGGCCTGCTTGAGCTCGATCTGGCGGCTGTTCTCTTCGACTTGCTCGACGATTTCCAGCAAACGCCACATCCGGGTCTCGCCCGAACGCGGGTTGATCTCGACCTTGATCTCGGTCTCGGCACCGTAGCGGCCCTTGGCGGCCTTCTCCATGGCGTCCTGCATCGCTTCGATCACGACCATGCGGTCGATCGATTTTTCGCGGGCAACAGCGTCTGCGATCTGCAAGAGCTCAAGGCGATTCGCGCTAACGGCCATTTAGTGTGTCTCCTCGGAGATATTGTCGTCGTCGGTATGGGCGATTTCGACCGTTTCGGTCTCGTCGTCATCCAGTGGGTGCAATTCTTGATCGATCCGCGCCTTTTCCATCAGGGCGTCGGTCATCACCAGCTTGGCTTCGCCCAGATTGGACAAGGGCAGGCGGTGGTCGGGATCGGTGCCGGCAGGCGCGTCGGGCAGGGTGATGATCACCGCCTCGTCGTCGACCGCCGTGATGAAGCCGCGGAAACGCTTGCGACCATTGATCATGTCGATCAGCTCAATCTTGGCTTCATGGCCGACATAGGCCGCAAAGTCGCGCTGGCGCACCAGCGGTCGGTCGATCCCCGGCGAGCTGACTTCGAGATGATACTCGCGGTCGATCGGGTCTTCCACGTCGAGCACGGGGGAGAGATCCTTGCTCAGGGTCTCGCAATTGACGACGGTGAAACGGCCGTTTTCGTCCTCGGCCATGATTTGCAGCGTCATGCCGTTTTCCTGGGTGATGCGCACACGCACCAGAGCAAAGCCCAGACCATTGGCCACGGGTTCTACAATAGCGGATACGCGGGCTTCCAGGCCCGTTTCCTTGATATAGCGCTTGGCAGTGAGATCGAAGCTCATCGGTCCCTTCGGGTAATAAAAAAGAGCGGGGCCGGGAGGCTCCCACTCTGCAAACTTGCCGAGATGTTGACGCCTATATAGCGCCGAAACGACCGCGCCGCAAGCCGTGCCTACTTTTCCCAGGTCACGCTGGACACATCAGCGCCCAATGCTTCAAGCGCCCCGCGCAGGTCAAACACCATCGCGTCGTGTCCACACAGATAAAAGCGCTGGTCCAGATCGGTGACGTGTTTGCTCACGAAGGCCTTGCCGACGCGTTCGGCTGCCAGCTTGGACGAATTGTCTCCGGTCACGGTCCACAGGGTCTCTAACCCCTCCATCGCTTCGAACGCATCGCGCAGGATAATGTCGCGCTCGGTTTTGTGCGAGGCGATCAGCCGATTGCCCTTAGCGTATCCTTGGCCTGCAGGTCGCGCAGGATGGCGATGAATGGGGTAACCCCGGCGCCCCCAGCAATGAAGGTTCCGGGCCCCTGGTATTGAATGGTGCCCCACCCATCGCCCATCAGCAGATGATCCCCCGCTTCGCCGCCCAAAAGCGCATTGGTCACTCCCGGACGATCCAGATAACTCTTGATGGTGAACTCAAGGGTTGGCTCATCGAGCGCTGTAAAGGTGAAAGGGCGCTTTTCATCGTGCCAATCGGGCTTGTCGATGCTCAGTTCTGTCGCCTGCCCAGGCGCAAATCGAAATTTTTTTGGTTTTTCGACGCGATAATGCCGGACATCGTAGGTGACCATTTCGGTCTTCAAAATCTTCACGCGAGTGGACATGACAGGCTCCTTTGCAAGGTCAAGAGCGGGACAGGTGGATGGCTCCACCCTTCCAACCTCAAGCGGGCCGGAGCGTCACACCAAAGATACACAGTCACGTAGAGGATACCGGGGCACAATCCAATGCCTTGATTTCCTTAGGAAAACCCTCGGATCGCCGCTGAGGAGTTCAACCCCAGAAATCTACAAAATCGTCACTTGAGGCGCGACCGGTCCGGGATCATTTCCAGGGTGTTCAAAACGAAAGGAACACACGAAATGATCAAGAACACAATCATCGCCCTTGTTGCTGCCGCCTCTATGGCGGGCGTCGCTGCGCCCGCCATGGCCGACACCGCCTTTGGTGATGGCACCCCCGAAATGCGCGAATTCATCGCCGACAGCATTCTCGTTCGCCTGCAGCAGCAGGGCGTCGCCGCCACCGATGTCGAAG